>CANBWK010000016.1 GCA_947373105.1 Comamonadaceae bacterium
GCGAAAACACAAGACATCGTGATTGAAGTGGTGGGCGAGCTCATCAGCAAGCCCTACATCGACATCACGCTCAACTTGTTAGCGCGTTACGGCATTGCGGTGAAACGCGATGGCTGGCAACGCTTCACCATTCCGCAAGGCTGCAGCTAGCAATCACCCGGCACGATTCACGTCGAGGCCGATGCATCTTCGGCCAGCTATTTCATAGCGCTAGGAGCCATTGCCGAAGGCGATTCGTCAAAGGGCTCGAAGGGTGACGGCATCCGCATTCAAGGCGTGGGCGCTGACTCAATTCAAGGCGATATACGTTTCATGGACGCCGCCGAGCAAATGGGCGCCAAGATCACCAGCGGTCCCAACTGGCTCGAAATCAAACGCGGCGCTTGGCCACTCAAAGGCATCACACTCGACTGCAACCACATCCCCGATGCGGCCATGACCTGGGCTGTGATGGCGCTGTACGCCGACGGCCCCACCACGCTGCGCAACATCGCGCGCTGGCGTGTGAAAGAAACCGACCGCATCGCGGCCATGGCCACCGAATGCCGCAAGCTGGGTGCAACGGTGGAAGAAGGCCCAGACTGGATCACGGTTCACCCTTTGCCAAATGGCAAACACAACAATGCCTCTGCGCAGGGCAAATGGAAGGCCGCCAGCATCCACACCTACGACGACCACCGCGTGGCCATGTGTTTCTCGCTAGCAGCATTCAACGCCGACCAAGTACCCGTGCGCATTGAAGACCCTAAGTGCGTGGCCAAGACCTTTCCCGATTACTTCGAGGCTTTGTTCTCAGTGGCACATAGCAACACCCAAGACATTCCAGTCATTTGCATCGACGGCCCCACCGCCTCGGGCAAAGGTACCTTAGCCAGCCGCGTGGCGCAGGCCCTGGGCTACCACTACCTCGACTCAGGCGCGCTTTATCGTGTCACCGCGTATGCCGCTTTGAAAGCGGGCCTGTCACTTGAAGCCACGGACGAAGCCCGCATTGCTGACCTCGCCCGCACTCTGCCCGTTCGCTTTGAAGGCGACACCGTATGGCTGGGAAGCGAAGACGTGAGCGACGCCATTCGCACCGAACAAGCAGGCATGAATGCTTCTAAAGTGTCTGTTTTACCTGCCGTTCGTACCGCTTTGATATCGCTACAGCACAGCTTCCAGCGTCTTCCAGGGCTTTTGGCCGACGGTCGTGACATGGGCACCGTCATCTTCCCTGATGCGCCTTTGAAGGTGTTTTTGACCGCGAGTGCCGCGCAACGCGCCGAGCGTCGTCATAAGCAATTGATTTCAAAGGGAATTTCGACTACACTCGACAGTCTTCGCGCCGATTTAGAGGCACGCGACGCACGCGATTCATCGCGCAGCGTGGCTCCCTTGAAAGCGGCACAAGATGCTTACCAACTCGACAACTCATCGCTCTCTATCGAAGCCTCGGTAGATCAAGTGTTGACGTGGTGGCAAGCAAAGCAGCCGTTTTGAATTTTTGAAATAGGCTGCAAAACCTGGCCCGTTTGGCTCCCCTCGCGCTGCACATTGGCGCACTGGCCCAACGGATCTAAAACTTAACCCGTGGCTCACGCCACAAAACCACCGCTTATCGCAGGCCCATGTGGCGCAGCAATGGTGCTGCCCGCTTTCCCGTGATGAGACAAAGGAAATAAATGTCTGAATCTTTTGCCGCCCTATTTGAAGAATCTCTGAAGCGCTCCGAAATGCGCACCGGTGAAGTGATCACTGCTGAAGTGATCCGCATCGAGCACAACCACGTTGTGGTGAACGCTGGCCTCAAGTCTGAAGCCTACGTGCCAATCGAAGAATTCAAGAACGACAAGGGCGAGCTCGAAGTCCAAGCTGGTGACTTCGTGTCAGTTGCGATCGGTAGCGTTGAAAACGGCTACGGCGACACCATTTTGAGCCGCGATACTGCCAAGCGTTTGGCATCGTGGATGAGCTTGGAAAAAGCTCTGGAATCTGGCGAGTTTGTCACTGGTACAACCAGCGGCAAAGTCAAGGGTGGCTTGACCGTGTTGGTCAACGGCATCCGCGCCTTCTTGCCTGGTTCATTGATCGACACACGTCCGATCAAAGACTTGTCTCCTTACGAGAACAAGACCATGGAATTCAAAGTCATCAAGCTCGACCGCAAGCGCAACAACGTCGTGTTGTCACGCCGCGCTGTGGTGGAAGCTTCGATGGGCGAAGAGCGCGCCAAGTTGATGGAGACTTTGAAAGAAGGCTCTATCGTCAATGGTGTGGTCAAGAACATCACCGAATACGGTGCGTTCGTGGACCTGGGCGGCATCGATGGCTTGCTGCACATCACCGACATGGCATGGCGCCGTGTCCGTCATCCTTCTGAAGTTGTCACCGCCGGTCAAGAAATTACCGCCAAGATCCTCAAGTTTGACACCGAGAAAAACCGTGTGTCCTTGGGCCTCAAGCAAATGGGCGACGATCCTTGGATGGGCGTCAACCGCCGCTACCCCCAGGCTACCCGCCTGTTCGGCAAGATCACCAACATCGCTGACTACGGCGCGTTTGTGGAACTCGAACCCGGCATCGAAGGCTTGGTGCACGTCTCCGAAATGGACTGGACCAACAAGAACGTGGCCCCTTCCAAAATCGTCGCTTTGGGTGACGAAGTCGAAGTCATGGTCCTCGAAATCGACGAAGACAAGCGCCGCATCAGCTTGGGCATGAAACAGTGCAAAGCCAACCCATGGCAAGAGTTTGCTCAAAACTCCAAGCGTGGCGACCGCGTCAAAGGTCCGATCAAATCGATCACCGACTTCGGCGTGTTCGTGGGCTTGGCTGCCGGTATTGACGGCTTGGTGCACTTGTCTGACTTGTCTTGGAACGAAGCTGGCGAAGCCGCTGTGCGCAACTACAAGAAGGGCCAAGAAGTCGAAGCCATCATCTTGGCTGTGGACGTGGAACGCGAGCGTATTTCCTTGGGCATCAAACAGCTCGACGGCGACCCGTTCAGCACCTTCGTGTCTGTCAACGACAAGGGCCAGATCGTGACCGGTAAGGTCAAGACCGTGGATGCCCGTGGCGCTGAAATTGACTTGGGTGAAGACATCATCGGCTATTTGCGTGCCAGCGAAATCTCCCGCGACCGCGTGGAAGATGCCCGCAGCATGCTCAAAGAAGGCGACGAAATCACCGCTGTGGTGGTGAACGTGGATCGCAAGACCCGCAACATCCAGTTGTCAATCAAAGCCAAAGACCAAGCCGACCAGCAAGAAGCTATGGCTTCCCTGACACAGCAGTCTTCTCGCGAAAATGCGGGCACTACCAGCCTGGGCGCTTTGTTGCGTGCCAAGTTGGACAACAACTGATTTGAGTTGTTAATCTGAGACCATCCCTTTTCTGAGTTGTGCGCAGCAGGTCTGAGCATAATTCGAAAAGGGACTTTTTTTAACCTTTTCATTCTCCTGCTTCATGACCCGCTCTGATCTCGTTGACGAATTGGCCGCACGCTTTGCGCAACTCACACACCGAGACGCCGAGTTCGCCGTCAAGACGGTCCTCGACGCGATGAGCCATGCGTTGGTCAAGGGCCATCGGATCGAAATCCGCGGTTTTGGCAGCTTCACCATCAACCGCCGCCCGCCCCGTGTTGGCCGCAATCCCCGTTCAGGTGAGAGTGTTCAAATTCCAGAAAAACGGGTGCCGCACTTCAAACCCGGAAAAGCGCTGCGCGAATCGGTTGACCCAGGCCCCGCTCAAGCGCGAAAAGCAAAATCAGCCTGATCTGCTTTCAGGCCATTAGAATGCCTTGAGCTCTCCGAGGCAATTCATGACATCATTTTTAAAGCTGCTTCAATGGATATTGAAGGCAGCTGTTTTCTTCACCCTGTTTGCATTCGCGCTGAATAACCAGCACGAGGCCAGCGTGCACTTTTTCTTTGGAACCCAGTGGCGCTCGCCCATGGTATTGGTGGTGTTGGCAGCCTTCGCAATCGGCGTTGCCGTGGGCGTTCTGGGCATGGTACCCCGCTGGTGGCGTCATCGCCAATTGGCCCGTCAAGCAGAAAAGTCAAACACAGCCAGTTTGCAAACCCCACCCCCAGTGACTGACACTCCGGAGCACTTGCATGGAGCTTGACTTGATGTGGATTCTGGTCGGACTGCCCTTGGCGTTCGGCCTCGGTTGGCTGGCCTCACGCTTGGACTTGCGTCAGTTGCGTATCGATAACCGCCAAGCCCCACGCGCGTATTTCAAAGGACTCAACTACTTGCTGAACGAGCAGCAAGACCAGGCGATTGACGCCTTCATTGAAGCGGTACAAAACGACCCTGACACCTCAGAGTTGCATTTTGCACTGGGCAACTTGTTTCGCCGACGCGGCGAATACGAACGTGCTGTGCGTGTGCACGAGCACCTGATGCAACGTGGCGACTTGAGCCAAGCTGACCGCCAACGCGCACAGCATGGATTGGCATTGGATTTTTTGAAAGCCGGCTTGCTTGACCGGGCAGAAGATTCATTGCGCAAGCTCGAAGGGACCTCGTTTGAAGGACAAGCCCGCTTAGCCCGATTGGCGATTTATGAACGCTCACGCGAATGGCCCCAAGCCAGTGATGTGGCGCAGCAACTCGAAAATTCAGGTGAAGCTAATTTTGCAGTTCGCCAAGCCCATTACTTGTGTGAACAAGCTCGAGAATGCCAAGCCCAAAGTGATGCGGCGGGCGCACAAAAACTGCTTCTTCAAGCTCTCAAGGCAGCACCTCAAGCGGCCCGTGCGCGCATACTCTTGGGGCAATTGCAACTGTCCTTGGGGCAAGCGACGCAGGCCGTGCAAACCCTGAGCCCTTTATTCGAAACCAACGCGCTGGCAGCACCCTTGGCCGCGGCCACCTTGGCACGTGCCGCGCAAGACGCCCACCACATTCAATCCACCTTGATCTTGTTCCAAGCCCATTACGCACAAGCGCCTTGCTTGGACGTGATGGAGGCCATGGTGACCCTGGAAGCTGCATCCCCCGATACAGCCGCTTCCTCACGTGGCCGCTATATTGACCACCTGAAACAACACCCATCCCTCATTGCCGCATCACGTTGGATGGCGGGCGAAACCTTGGCCTTCGAAAACTTACACCTTCCCATTCAAGCGGCGCTCGATCAAGCAGCCAAGCCGTTGGCGCGTTACCGGTGCGCAGCCTGCGGTTTTGAAGCCAAAGAACATTTTTGGCATTGCCCTGGCTGCCAGGCCTGGGACAGCTACCCACCACGTCGTGTCGAAGAGCTTTAATTTGTGAACTAGGCAAAACCGCTGTCTCTTGGTACAAAGTGTTGGAGCGCTGTCACCCGCATCATCGGGATTCGGGGAGGCCTCAATTCAAGGGAGCGGATATGTTAAAAAAATTAGTCTGTGCAATGGCCTTGGTATGGGCTACGGTGTGTGGCGCCGCAGTAGAGGTGAACAAAGCCACGGTGGCCGAACTGGATGGCATCAAAGGCATTGGCCCCAGTATGTCGAGCAAAATTCTGGACGAGCGAAAAAAGAGTCCGTTCAAGGACTGGGCGGACTTGATCTCGCGGGTCAGCGGCATTGGCGAGAAAAAAGCCGCCCTGTTTTCGGTCGAGGGTTTGACAATCAACGGTGCCGGCTTCAACACAACAGTGTCTAACGCCAAACCCGTCAAAAAATAAACCTCAACTTGAACCCCATCCACCCCCACCCGGGGTGTGGATTTCAAAAACATCCCCCGCGGCCATCGCAACCTGCCCTATGTGCTGGAGTATTTGTGTTGTGCCGTCGGTGCGCACCACTTGGTTAATGCCCAGCGCTCCCGCTTGACCTCCCGCCATGCCAAACGATGGGTATATCCGTCCATTGGACAAAATACTCGCCGTCATTGACTCCAAAAACTTGATTCGGCGCACACCGCCATCCCCGCCCTGCCAACGGCCGGCGCCGCCCGAGCCGCGCCGGATGGTGTAGCTCTCAAGCCGAACCGGAAATCTGAACTCCAGCACTTCCGGATCGGTCAAGCGCGAATTGGTCATGTGTGTTTGAACGACCGACGTGCCCGCAAAGCCACCCGCCGCCTGCCCTTGAGCATCCCAGACCACGCCCGCGCCAGAGCCGCCCGCAATGGTTTCGTAATACTGGTACTGGGCATTGCCAAAAGTGAAGTTGTTCATGGTGGGCTGACTACCCGCCATCACGCCCAATGCGCCGAGCAACGCGTTGGTGATGCAGGTGGAGGTTTCCACATTGCCCGCGACCACCGACGCTGGCGCGCGCGGGTTCAACATGCAGCCTTCAGGAATGATCACCTGCAGGGGTTTGAGGCAACCCGCGTTCAAAGGAATGTCGTCGTCGACCAGTGCGCGAAACGCATACAACACCGCAGCCATGCACACTGCCTTGGGCGCGTTGAAGTTGTTCGTCTGCTGGTCGCTGGTCCCTGTGAAATCAATCACCGCTGAGCGCTGTGCCGCATTCACCCGCACCGCCACCTGAATCTTCGCACCGTTGTCCAGCGGCAAAGTGAACTTCCCGTCTTTCAAACGGGTGATGACACGGCGCACCGATTCTTCGGCGTTGTCTTGCACATGGCGCATATAGGCCTGCACCACATCGAGGCCAAACTCGGTCACCATCTTGTGCAGCTCTTGAACACCTTTTTCGTTGGCGGCTATTTGGGCACGCAAATCGGCCAGGTTTTGCTGCGGGTTGCGCGAGGGGTATTCGCCGCTTTGCAGCAAGGCCAGAATTTCCGCTTCGCGCAGAACCCCTTGGGCCACCAGCCTGAAGTTTTGAATCTGCACGCCCTCTTCTTCAATGCGTTTGGAAAACGGCGGCATCGAGCCGGGTGTGGTGCCGCCAATGTCAGCATGGTGCCCGCGTGAGCCGACGTAAAAAACGGGTACCTCGTGGCCTGGTAGGAAGACCGGCGTGATGACCGTCACGTCAGGCAAATGCGTGCCGCCGTGGTACGGGTCATTCAAGGCGAACACATCGCCCGTCTGCATCTGGCCGGCGTTGTCACGGATCACGGTTTGGATGCTCTCGCCCATCGAGCCCAAATGCACCGGCATGTGTGGCGCGTTGGCAATCAAATGCCCTTGTGCGTTGAACAGCGCACACGAAAAATCCAGCCGCTCTTTGATGTTCACCGAGTACGCGGTGTTTTGCAGTTGCAAGCCCATTTGTTCAGCAATGTTCATGAACAGGTTATTGAACACTTCCAGCAGCACCGGGTCTACCGTGGTGCCCACCGCATGGCGCACCTGGCGCGCCTGCACGCGCAGCAGCAGCAAATGGTCCAGCGCAGTGACCCTGGCCTGCCAGCCGGGCTCGATCACGGTGGTGGCATTTTGTTCGGCAATCACCGCCGGGCCGTCGATGCGGTCGCCCGGACGCAGGTCTTCGCGCGTCACCAGCTTCGCCTCATGCCAGCGCGAGACGCCATCCAAGCCAGCCGTGAACATGCGCACCTGCGCGCGCACCGGCACTTCGCGTGCGGCATGCAGCGCGTGCGTGGCTTCTTGTGGCGCGTCGCCCGCGATCACCGCTTCCACCGACACGGCCTCGACCACCAAGGCTTTGCCCTGCATCAGAAAGGCAAAGCGCTGACGGTAGGCGGCCTCAAACGCTGCGCTGATCTGGGCCAGGCTGCCCCAGGGCACGATCAAAGCCGAGTCACTGCCCTCATAACGCACATGCACGCGCGGATAAGTCTGCAAGTGTTCGGCGCCCGTGCCCTGCTTGACCAAAGCTTTCGTGGCCGCTGCGCTCAAGGACGCGATCAAGGTCGCCATGCGCGGCAGCCCATCAATCGTCAAGCGCTCTTCTACCGCTTGCTCGCGGATCAGGCTTTGGTCGGCCAAACCCATGCCAAAGGCCGATAAGACACCGGCAAGAGGATGCACAAAAACTTGAGTCATGCCCAACGCATCGGCCACCAAACAAGCGTGCTGACCTCCCGCGCCGCCAAAACACTGCAAGGTATAGCGTGTCACGTCATAACCGCGCGCGACCGATATTTTTTTGATGGCATTGGCCATCTGCTGAACAGCGATGCGAATAAAGCCATCGGCCACCTCTTCGGCCGGGCGCGCAAGGCGTGCGGACAGCGCAGCGAACTGCTGCTGCACCGCCTGCGCATCGAGAGCCTCATTGGCCTGAGGACCGAAAACCTTGGGAAAGAAATCGGGCTGCACCTTGCCCACCATCACGTTCGCATCGGTCACCGCCAAGGGGCCGCCGCGGCGGTAGCTGGCCGGCCCCGGGTGGGCTCCCGCGCTTTGCGGCCCGACGCGCAAACGCGCACCGTCAAACTGCAGCAAGGAGCCACCACCAGCCGCCACGGTGTGGATGCTCATCATCGGCGCACGCATGCGCACACCGGCCACCTGGGTTTCAAACTCACGCTCAAACACGCCAGCGTAGTGCGAAACGTCGGTGGAGGTGCCGCCCATGTCAAAGCCAATCACTTTGTCATGACCCGCTTGCTTGGCGGTTCGGGCCATACCCACAATGCCGCCCGCCGGCCCGCTCAAGATCGCGTCTTTGCCGGCAAAGGCTTGGGCATCGGTCAGCCCGCCGGAGGACTGCATGAACATCAGGCGAACGCCCGGCATTTCGCTGGCCACCTGGTCCACATAGCGTTGCAAGATCGGCGACAAATAGGCATCGACCACCGTGGTGTCGCCCCGGCTGACAAACTTCATCATCGGGCTGGTGGCGTGCGAGGTGCTGATCTGGGTAAAGCCCACGGCAGCAGCCAAACGCGCGGCGGCCTGCTCGTGTGCGGTGAAGCGATAACCGTGCATGAAGACAATCGCCACACTGCGCAAACCCGCATCAAACTGGGTTTGCAACTGCGCGCGCAAATGCGCTTCGTCCAAAACCTGCACCACCTCGCCATGCGCACCCATGCGTTCATTCGCTTGCACCACCGCTTGGTACAAGAGCTCGGGCAAAACAATCTGCCGATCAAACAAACGTGGTCGGTTTTGGTAGGCAATGCGCAAAGCATCGGCAAAGCCGGCGGTGGTCACAAAAAGCGTAGGCTCGCCCTTGCGTTCCAGCAAAGCATTGGTGGCCACGGTTGTGCCCATCTTCACACACTCAACCATTTCAGGCGTCACAAGCGCGCCGGACTTTAAATCCAACAGCTGTCGAATGCCGGCCACCGCCGCGTCGCGGTACTGTTCAGGGTTTTCGGACAGCAACTTGAGTGAGACCAAACCTCCATCCGGGCGTTTGCCAATCACGTCGGTGAAGGTGCCGCCGCGGTCAATCCAAAATTGCCAACGCGGCAAGGCAGGAGGGAATGAAATAGAGGTGGCTTCGCTCATGGTGTCCACTTTCACAAGGAGGCTGCCGCACGTGCGGCCTGGTCGTACATGCCCGATAGCACCCGCAGCAATCGGGCCAGATCGCCGATGTCTTTGTTCAGCCCGTTGTCAGCCTGCAAAGCATCGATCAAACACGACTCTCGTATGTCACGGTAACGTTGAACCGCTGCGCGGCCACTTTCGGTCGCGGCGTACGTCACATCTTTGCCACTTTTATGCGAAACCACCACGCCCAAGCCTTGCAATTTTTTAAGGGCGTAATTGATCAAATGCGTGTCTTCAACATTCATGATGAAACAAATATCAGCCAAGCGTTTGTCGCGCGCTCGGTGCGTGACATGGTGCAGCACCAACACATCGAGCGGGGTCAAATCTTTCAAACCTGCCGATGCCATGCAATGCACGATCCAACGGTGAAAGGCGTTACCCGCGACGATCAAGCCGAACTCGAACTCGCTCATCTCGGCACTTTCGGGCGAGACCAAATGGGCCGAAGAGACGATGTGCGTGGCGGCCTTGCGGGAGGCCATAGGCGCGGAGGCCTTTGCCGCAGCAGGCGCCGAAGCAGTGACATCGACAGAAGCAACAGTGGGATCAGCAGTTTTTCGAGGCATGTGGAACCTGTTGGCGAAAGGAAGATGACGAACTCTAGCCTTGTTGATGACAAATTATCAATAAATTGTCAACATTTAGGGAAAACACCTACCCCGCCTTCTTGCGCTTTGCCCCACCATTCAACCCTGCTGGAAATCATTAGCTTTTTCGATGCATGAAGCGGGTAAGCGTCTTGCACCGGCATGTTCAACCTCATTAACTTGGAGTCTTTATGCAACGCCGCTCACTCACCACCTTGGCTCTGGCCGCCTCCTTCTTGCTCGCCGCCAACGCCACCTTGGCTCAAACCAAGTGGGACTTGCCTGCCGCCTACCCGGCGACCAACTTTCACACTGAAAACCTGACCCAGTTCGCCAAAGACATCGACACCGCCACCGCGGGAAAACTGAAAATCACGGTGCACGCCAACGCGTCCTTGTTCAAAGCGCCCGAGATCAAACGCGCGGTGCAAAGCGGTCAAGCGCAGATTGGTGAAATTTTGCTGGCCAACTTTGCCAACGAGAGCCCGATTTACGCACTGGACGGCGTGCCTTTCTTGGCCACCGGTTATGGCGATGCACGCAAGCTCTACGAGGCCTCGCGACCCGCCATGGACAAATTGCTGGCCGCACAAGGTATGAAAATGCTGTATGCCGTGGCCTGGCCACCGCAAGGTATTTTCAGCAAACGCGAAGTGGCCTCTGTGGCCGATTTGCGCGGCATCAAATGGCGCGCCTACAGCCCCGCCACCGCCAAGATTGCAGAGCTGATTGGTGCGCAACCAGTGCAAATTCAGCAAGCCGAGTTGAGCCAGGCCATGGCCACGGGCGTGATCGAAAGCTATATGTCCTCAGTCTCCACCGGCTACGACACCAAAACCTATGAGAGCATCAAGAACTACTACGACACCCAAGCCTGGTTGCCCAAGAACGCAGTGCTGGTAAACCTCAAAGCCTTCAACGCTTTGGACGCCGCCACGCAGGCAGCGGTCACCAAAGCCGCGGCCGATGCGCAAGAGCGCGGCTGGAAAATCAGCCAGGAAAAAACCGAAGAATACAAGCGCCTCTTGACCGGCAAGGGCATGACCATCCACAAGCCTTCGGCCAAGTTGATGGCCGACATGCAGCAGGTTGGCGCCCTGATGCTGACGGATTGGCAAAAAGCCTCGGGCGCTGAGGGAGCGGCCATCATTGCCGACTACAACAAACTGCGCGCGAAGAAGTAAAGCGCATGCTCGACCGACTGCAAGCGCTGCTGCGCAAAATGATCGATGCCGCAGGCGCCCTGGGGGCCCTGTGCGTCTTTCTGTTGTTTGTGTTGATGATTGTGGGCGGTATCGGGCGACAGCTCAATCTGCAAGTCAGCGGCATCAACGACCTGGTGGCCTGGCTGTGCGCAGCAGCCTCCTTTTTGGCAATGGCCCATGCTTTTCGGCATGGCGATTTTGTGCGCGTCACCTTGTTGATAGAAGCCATATCACCTAGGGCCCGCCGCTGGCTCGATGCGCTGTGTTTGGCCGTGGCCTGCGTCAGCGTGGGGTATCTCACCTGGTCTGCGACTGCTTTTACGTGGGAGAGCTACGAGTTCCATGAAATGGCCACCGGCTTGGTGGTGATCCCGATCTGGATTCCGCAAGCGACGTTTGTGGTGGGCAGCTGGTTGCTGCTGGCCGCCGTGCTGGACGAGTTCATCACCGTGCTGCGCGGCCACAAACCGCATTACCAGGTGGCGGTGGAAGAGCGCCACGCGCGCGGCGATTTTTCTGCTGACGTTTAACAGGACCCCCCATGGAAACCTTGCTCATGGGCGCGCTGTTGCTCGCCATCATGCTCGTCTTGCTGGCCGGTGGGGTATGGATTGCCATGACGCTGGCCATTGTGGGCTGGGTCGGCCAAGCCTTTTTCACATCCACCTTGCCGGGCAAGAACCTGTTCTCGGCGTTCTGGGAGTCCAACGCTTCATGGGAACTGGCCGCTTTGCCGCTGTTCATCTGGATGGGCGAGATTTTGTTTCGCACCAAATTGTCGGAAGAAATGTTTGATGGCCTGCGCCCCTGGCTGAACCGCGTGCCTGGGCGCTTGATGCACACCACTATTTTGGGCTGCGGTGTGTTCGGCTCGGTGTCGGGCTCCTCGGCAGCGACCTGCGCGACGATCGCCAAGGTCGCCCTGCCGGAACTCAAAAAACGCGGCTACAACGAAGATTTGGCGATAGGCGCGCTGGCCACTGCGGGCACGCTGGGCATTTTGATTCCCCCGTCCATCACCATGGTGGTCTACGCCGTGGCAGCCGATGCATCCATCATTCGAATTTTTCTGGCCGGTTTTTTACCAGGCTTTTTGTTGATGTTGCTGTTCTCAGGCTACATCGCTTGGTGGAGCTTGCGCCACCCTGACCAAGTGCCGCCGGCCGACCCGCCCACCAGCTTCATGGAAAAGATCAGGCTCTCGGGCAATTTAATTCCTTGCGCCTTGTTGATCATTTTCATCGTCTGGGTGTTGATCGCCGGTTGGGCCACAGCCACCGAATGCGCCGCCTTTGGCGTACTCGGTTCGCTGGCCATTGCGGCCTGGGGCCGGGCGCTGACCTGGCAAAACTTCAGTGAAGGTTTGATGGGCGCGACCCGCACCAGTTGCATGATCATGTTCATTCTGGCCGGCGCAGCTTTCTTAACCAAGACCATGGCGTTTACCGGCATTCCCCGCGAGCTGGCCGAATGGGTGGATGCCATGCACCTGTCACCCTATGCGCTGATTGGCACGCTGGTGTTGGTTTACTTGGTCCTAGGCACAGCGCTTGACGGCATCAGCATGATCGTGCTGACCAGCGCGGTGGTCATGCCGATGATTCAAAAAGCGGGTTTTGATCTGGTGTGGTTTGGCATTTTCATTGTGCTGCTGGTGGAGATTGCCGAAGTAACCCCCCCGGTGGGCTTTAATTTGTTTGTGCTGCAAAACATGACCGGCAAAGACAGCAACGTGATCGCCAAAGCCTCCATACCGTTCTTCATCTGCCTGGTGGTCTGCATTGTGCTCATCACTGTGTTTCCGCAAATCGTGACCCTATTGCCCGACATGATCATGGGCAAAGATCTTTGAGGTGCAAACACCTTTTTTGTTCGGATTCATCCACTAAGATCAAGGCTTCGGCCGCACCCTGATGGGGCCGAATTCAGATACGTTTAGAGGATTGATTTTGTTTAAAAATGTGATGGCCTACCGCATCGGGGCCGATTGGTCGATAACGCTCAACCAACTCCAAGAGGCATTAGAGAGATACCGTTTTGTGGAATGCGGCCCCAGCCAAGACAAGTCAGTGGGTTGGACCGAACCGCGCGGCCAAGCGCATGGCCCTTTGGTGGAATCCATTGGTGGCCAATGGATCTTGAAATTACAGATCGAAACCAAGGCCGTTCCTGGCTCTGTGGTGCGTCGCAAAGCAGACGAACGGATACAGGAAATCGAATCCGCCACGGGCCGCAAACCAGGCAAAAAAGAATCGCGCGAAATTCGGGAAGATATTGTGCACGCCCTGCTGCCCTTGGCCTTTGCCAAGCAAAGCAGCGTCATGGTCTGGTTCGACATGGAGGCTCGGCTGATGATGACCGACGCGGGGAGTCAAGGCAAATCGGACGAAGTCATCACGGCACTGGTCCGCGTGCTGGACGGATTGCCTTTGAGCTTGCTGCAAACCACCCTATCCCCACAAGCCGCCATGTCGCAATGGCTGCTGGCCCAAAGCGATGACGACCTGCCACCTGCATTCAGCGTCGAGCGCGAATGTGTGCTCAAGTCGGGCAGTGAAGACCAGGCGATGGTTAAATTCACCCGCCATTTGTTGGCCACTGACGAAGTCCGAAAACACGTTCTTGAAGGCAAACTGCCCACCCAATTGGCGCTCAGTTGGGAGGGCAAAGCCAGCTTTGTACTGTCCGAGACGCTGGTGCTTAAAAAGGTGAGCTACTTCGATGGCGTGATGGAAGAAACCGGTGATAACGAAGATAAATTCGATGCCGACGTGATCTTGTCTACGGGGATGCTCGGCCCCTTACTGGCCGATTTGATGGATGCCTTGGGCGGAGAGATGCACTTTGCGGCAGCGCCGCAGTCAGCCCCCGAAGCATCTAAGGGTTCACCATTTGTTTGAGTTCACCTGAAGCAATCAGTGCATTCAAGTCATTGGCCCCTCCGACCAGCACACCTTGAACAAAAACCATGGGGAATGTCGGCCAACCCGTCCACATTTTCAAGGTGTTGCGATCACGCCAGCGGCTAAAGTAACTGCCGTATTCCATGTATTTGTAATCCACACCTTGCGCATCCAAAGCGCGACAGGCTTTGGAACACACCGGATTCTGGCGCATCCCGACCACCACCACGGCATTTGAATGGATGGCCGCATGCACTTCAGGCACCAAGTCGTGCGAAGGCTTTGCGATGGATTCACGAATGGTCGAGTGAATTTGGCTGACTTCCAAAATAGCGCGTTGATGTTCAAGGGTCATGTGGTGCCTTTGGGTAAAGTCTGCATGGTAACCACTCACTTGCGCTTGGTGTAAATCCTATGTGCGAATTGAACACTTTGCGTTTTAATCACACCTGACCAAATGGGAGTGTTCATGCAGGGTATTTGGAAGCTTTTTTTATCGACGATGCTGGGGTTGCTGACCTTGCTCGGTTTGAGTGGCAGCCTGCATGCTGAGCAATTTGTAAGAATTGGCACGGGAGGCCCAGCGGGCACTTACTACGCACTGGGCAGCGCCATCGCTCAACGTGTGACCTTCCCTGGCAAACTCATCGTGACTTCACAGGCATCCTATGGTTCGGTCGCCAACCTCGACGGCATTGCCCACGGCGCCATGGAGTCAGGCTTTGCGCAGGCTGAGCTGGCTTCTTGGGCGTACAAAGGCACAGGTATTTTCGAAGGAAAACCCAATACAGACTTGCGACTGATCACTCAGCTTTATCCCGAATCAATTCACGTGGTCGTGAGAAAAAATACGGGGATTAAAAGCATTGCCGATCTCAAAGGCAAGCGCGTGGGACTCGACGAGGTAGGTTCGGGCACTTTGATCAGTGCCAGGCGCGTGTTGGCCGCCTATGGGCTCAAAGAAACCGACCTCCAAGCGGCCTTCATCAAAGCCCCTTTGGCGTCTGAAAAAATGAAAGAAGGGACCCTCGACGCTTTCTTTTTTGTAGGTGGGGCCCCCGTTCAACTGATTGCTGAATTGGCAACCCATACCAGCATTGCGCTGCTGCCGATCGAAGGCGCCCCCGCCCAGATACTGCGTGCCAGCAGCAGTTTTTGGTCGCCAAAAATAATTACTGCTTCCACCTACAAAAATGTAGAAGCTGTCAGCACTTTGTCTGTGCTTGCGCAATGGGTATGCAGCGCCAAAGTCAGTCCCGAAACGGTTTACCAATTGACCAAGGCCTTGTACAGCGAACCCCCCCCCAAAGCCTTGCAAGAAGCGCATGTCCAAGCCCAATGGCTTACGCTCCAACATGCCATGAAAGACGCCGCCATTCCCATTCACTCTGGGGCCGAGAGGTTCTACCGTGAGGCAGGTGTTTGGAAGTGACGGGACGATTCAAGCAATAACATGCAAAAACTAGGGTAAATGCTTAAAAAAACCACTCTGGCGCTATGCTCTACTGATACATGAAACAACCTGAGGAGATGTGAGATGCAAGTTCAAATGAAGGTCAACGGCAAAGCAGTCACGGTGAACGCGGCGCCCAATACATTGTTAGTGCAAGCCCTGCGGGAACATCTGCACCTGACCGGCACCCATGTGGGCTGCGACACGGCCCAATGCGGTGCTTGCACCGTGCACGTGAATGGCCGCGCGGTCAAGTCCTGCAACATGTTGACAGCCCAGGCCCAAGGTGCTGAGGTGACCACCATCGAAGGTTTGGCTCAAGCTGACGGGACCATGCACCCGATGCAAGCTGCCTTCAAAGAATGCCACGGCTTGCAATGCGGCTTTTGCACCACCGGCATGGTCATGAGCTCGGTCGATTTGTGCAACCGCCACCCCAATGCAAGCGAATCAGAAATTCGCGAATTGCTCGAAGGCAATTTGTGCCGCTGTACCGGCTACCAAAACATCGTCAAGGCTGTTCAGCTCGGTGCTGTCGGCATGAAAGCTTAAAGGAGTCATGCCATGGGTGCTTCAGATTTCTCCAAACTGCCACACATCGGCGAGTCACTCCGCCGCAAAGAAGACTACCGCTTCTTGACGGGTGCAGGCAACTACACCGACGACATCAATTTGGCCAACATGACGCACGCCGTGTTCGTGCGATCACCACACGCCCACGCCAACATCAAAAGCATCGATAAAAAGGCCGCCTTGGCGGCCCCTGGTGTGATCGCTATTCTGGACGGTCCTGATGTCGTAGACGCGAAAATCAACGGCTTGCCTTGTGGATGGTTGATTACGGACACCAGTGGCCAACCCATGAAGGAGCCGCCTCATCCGATTCTGGCCAATGGCAAAGTGCGCTATGTGGGTGACCATGTGGCCATGGTGGTCGCTGAGACTTTGGAGCAAGCCAAAAATGCGGCTGAAATGGTGGAAGTCGAGTATGACGTGCTGCCTGCCGTGGTCGATGTGCGTGACGCCAAAGGCGGCACCGCCCTGCACACGGAAGCTCCAGACAACCATTGCTACAACTGGGCCATTGGCGACAAAGCCGCGGTGGATGCGGCCTTTGCCGGTGCAGCCCATGTCACTCAGCTCGATTTGATCAATAACCGATTGGTGCCCAATCCGATGGAGCCGCGTGTCGCCATCGGTTCATACAGCCGTGCCAGTGACGAATACACCTTGTACGTGTCCAACCAAAACCCACACGTTGAGCGCTTGCTGTTGACCGCATTCGTGATGGGCTTGCCTGAGCACAAAGTACGGGTGATTGCGCCCGATGTGGGCGGCGGTTTTGGCGCCAAGATTTACCTTTACGCTGAAGACGTGTGTTTGACTTGGGCTTCCAAAAAGCTCAACCGCAACATCAAGTGGAATTGCGACCGCTCTGAAGCTTTCTTGAGCGATGCGCACGGCCGTGACCATTCAAGCCACGCTCAACTCGCCTTGGACAAAGACGGCAAGTTTCTTGCACTCAAAGTCCACACCGATGCCAACCTGGGCGCGTACCTGTCGACCTTCTCAACGGCTGTGCCCACCATTTTGTATGCCACCCTGTTGGCTGGCCAATACAGTACGCCTCAGGTTTACGTGGAAGTGGATGCGTGGTTCACCAATACCGCACCCGTAGACGCCTACCGCGGCGCGGGCCGCCCCGAAGCCACCTACTTGCTCGAGCGCATTGTCAGTCGCGCCGCGTTCGAATTGGGTTTGAATCAAGACGAGATCCGTCGCCGCAATTTCATCACCCAATTTCCGTACCAAACCCCTGTGGCATTGCAGTACGACACCGGCGATTTTCATGCCTGCCTTAATCATGCGAATGAACTGGGCGATGTGGCCGGCTTTGGAGCCCGCAAAGCCGCCAGCCAAGCCAAAGGTCTGCTGCGTGGCATTGGCTACTCCAGCTACATCGAAGCCTGTGGCCTGGCCCCGAGCAATGTGGCCGGCGCCTTGGGTGCCCGCGCAGGCTTGTTCGAGTGCGGCGAAGTGCGCGTGCACCCTACTGGCAGCGTGACGGTGTTTACCGGTTCGCACAGCCACGGCCAGGGACACGAGACCACCTTCGCACAGGTGGTTGCTGCACGTTTGGGTATACCGGTTGAAAACGTAGACATCGTCCACGGCGACACCGGTCGCGTGCCCTTCGGCATGGGCACTTACGGCTCACGCTCGATCTCAGTCGGTGGTTCTGCGATCATGCGGGCCCTGGACAAAATCGAGGCCAAGGCCAAGAAAATTGCAGCCCACCTGATGGAAGCCAGTGACACCGACATTGACTTTGCCAACGGCGAATTCAGCGTCAAAGGCACGGACAAAAAAATCCCATTTGGCCAAGTTGCCCTGACCGCCTACGTGCCGCATAACTACCCCTTGGCCACCCTGGAACCCGGATTGAACGAAACCGCGTTCTATGACCCGACCAACTTCACTTTCCCGGCAGGCACCTACATTTGCGAGGTCGAAATCGATCCGCAAACGGGTGTCACGCGCGTGGACAAGTTCACCGCGGTGGACGACTTTGGCACCATCATCAACCCCATGATCGTTGAAGGCCAGGTGCACGGCGGTTTGGTTCAAGGCATTGGTCAGGCCCTGATGGAGCATTGCGTATACGACCGCGAAACCGGACAGCTACTGACCGGCTCTTTCATGGACTACACCATGCCCCGCGCAGATGACTTCCCTGAGTTCAAAATCGGCCACGAATGCACTCCCTGCACCACCAACCCCTTGGGCACCAAGGGCTGCGGAGAAGCCGGCGCCATTGGCTCGCCTCCTGCGGTCATCAATGCGGTGCTCGACGCTTTGTCGGCTGTGGGCGTCAAGGACTTTGACATGCCTGCTTCCCCCAACCGCGTGTGGTCGGCCATTCAAGCAGCTCAATAAGACACCTATTCGGAGAAATTTTCATGTACGCATTCAACTACGAACGTCCCGCAACCCTGGCCGCAGCGCAGTCCTTACTGGCTGCTGGCGGCAATGCCCTGGCGGGTGGTCAGACCATGATCGCTGCCATGAAGCAGCGCCTGCAACAACCTGAAACGGTGGTCGATTTGGGCGCCATCAGCACCTTGGCTGGCATTCGCAAAGAAGGTAACGCCATCGTGATTGGCGCCATGACGCGCCACCAGGATGTGGCCGACAATGCCGAGGTGCGCAAGCACATTCCGGCGCTGGCCGCTTTGGCCGACGGCATTGGCGACAAGCAAATCCGCACCATGGGCACCTTGGGTGGCTCGGTGGCCAACAACGACCCTGCTGCCTGCTACCCCAGCGCAGTGCTGGCTTTGGGTGCGACGGTCCACACCGATCAACGCACCATTGCGGCCGATGACTTTTTTCAAGGCCTGTACACCACAGCCTTGAAAGCCGGTGAGTTGATCACGGCCATCAGCTTTCCGATCCCCCAAAAATCCGCCTATGCCAAGTTCCGTCAACCGGCCTCCCGCTTTGCGCTGGTGGGCGTGTTTGTGGCGCAAACCACGGGCGGTTCGCGCGTGGCTGTCACGGGCGCAGGCAATGGCGTATTCCGTCATGCCGGTCTGGAGTCTGCTTTGAACACCAGCTTCACCCCCGAAGCGGTCGCCAAAGTCGCCATCGATGCCAGCCAACTGAATGCCGACTTGCACGCGTCAGCCGCATACCGTGCTAACTTAATCTCAGTACAAACCCAACGTGCTGTCAAACAGGCAAATGGATGAATGTGACGTTTGAAACGATTGATGCCTTGGCCCAAGCCCTCACGGGGGTGGGCTACCACGGCGAACGGCGGTTGATCACCGCCGTTTTTTTGGCTTTGAAATTACAGCGACCCTTGCTGCTCGAAGGCGAACCCGGGGTGGGCAAAACAGAATTGGCCAAAGCACTGTCCAAGGTGCTTCAGCGCCCTTTGATTCGCCTGCAATGCTACGACGGCATGGAGCAGCGAGAAGCCCTTTACGAGTGGAACCACGCAGCTCAGTTGTTGCATATGCGGGCCTCTGAGCACAACGCCACAACCCAAGACATGGAGCGCGAGGTTTATCAAGAGCGCTATCTCGTCAAACGCCCGCTGCTCCAAGCCTTACAAACCCCTGCACCGGGCGCGGTATTATTGATTGACGAGGTGGACCGCGCTGACGAACCCTTTGAAGCTTTTTTGCTGGAGTATCTGGGCGAGTACCAGGTCAGCATCCCGGAGTTGGGCACCCTGACGGCCATGGCAGCGCCCATGACAATTTTGACCAGCAACCGCACCCGCGACCTGAACGATGCCGTCAAGCGCCGCTGCCTGTACCAGTGGATGGACTACCCCGACCGCGAACGCGAGTTGGCGATTGTGCGCACGCAAGTCCCCGAAGCCAGCTTGCGCCTGAGCGAAGAAGTGACTGAGTTTGTTGCGCGTCTTCGAAGCCAACCCTTTGTCAACGCATTCCAACGCGCCCCGGGCGTGGCAGAGAGTGTGGAATGGGCCAAAGCCCTGGTCGCCCTGGACACCTTGACGCTGGACCCTGAAGTTGTGCAAGACACCGTGGGCCTATTGTTCAAACAACGCGAAGACGTGGCGGCACTCGTGCCGCTGCTGGACGATCTGCTCAAACCTGTAGTTTAAGAAAACGGGCTCAGATGATTTTGGGTGACGCCCGCAGCGGCAAGCTGGCAGACAACATCACCGGCTTTGGGCGGGCCCTGCGCCGGGCAGGTCTGCCCATGGACGCCTCGCGCATCAGCCTGGCCATAGAGTCCGCGTCTTGGGTTGGAGTGGACCGCAAAGCGGATCTCGAAGCCGCCCTGCAAAGCGTGATGGTGAGCCGCGAACAGGATCTCGAAGTATTTGCGCAAATGTTCAGCGCCTATTTTCGCAACCCTGAGTTGACGAAGCAACTGCTCTCGCAAATGCTGCCCAAGGCTCCGGGCGAGGCCCCAGCCGTTCCGCGTAAAGCACGGGTGCAAGAAGCCTTGGCGGCCCGTAAACCACCAGGCCAGGCCGCCAAGCCCGCTGAGGACGAAGTGCAGCTCGACGCAGCCATGACGGCCAGCGACTCCCAACGCTTGCAGCAGGCCGATTTTCAGACCTTGAGCGCCAGCGAATACGTGCTGGTTGACCGACTGGCACGTCGCATTCACCTGCCCCTGCCACGCATCGAGAGCCGCCGCACACGCACAGGGGCAAGGGGCCATCGCATCGACTGGGCGCAAACCCTGCATCGCGCTGTGCGCACCGGCGGTGAGGTCCTCACGCTGTCCACCCGCGAGCGCCGCACGCAAGCCCTGCCCTTGTTGATATTGGTCGATGTATCAGGTTCTATGGAGCGCTATGCCCGTTTGCTGCTGGCCTTTTTGCACCAGGCCACACGCACCACGCCGCGCAAGGTCTACGCTTTTGGCACCCATCTGACCGATTTGAATACCGCTTTTGCCCACGCCGACACCGACCAGATGTTGGCATTGGCCAACTTGCAAATCACCGATTTTGCGGGCGGCACCCAACTGGGCACAGCACTGACCACTTTGCGCCAACAGCATGCCCGGGATTTGGTCGGGCGGCGCACTGTGGTGCTTTTGATCAGTGATGGTCTGGACACGGGTGATGCCAGCCAACTCGGTCAAGAATTGAAGTGGCTTGGCCGCCATTCACGCCATTTGCTTTGGCTCAACCCTTTACTTCGGTTCGAAGGTTATGCTCCCTTAGCGACCGGCGCGAGTTTGTTGCACCAGCATGCCGATGGCATGTTGGCGATACATAATCTCAACAAACTCGAAGACTTGGCCGCCGCGATGGCCAAGCTGCTCAAAATTTGAACTTCAGGAGATCCTCATGGACATGCAAGGCCAACGCCAACTCTACGTCACCCAGCAGCAAGCCTGGGAAGCCTTGAACAACCCGGACATGCTCAAAGCCTGTATTCCCGGTTGCGACAAGTTTGAAGCCCATGGCGAAAACATCTACAACGTGGGTGTGGCCATCAAAATCGGCCCTGTTTCTGCCAAATTTACCGGCAAAGTGACGCTGTCCGATATCCAGCCTCCCACCTCCTATGCACTGCAATTTGAAGCACAAGGCGGTGTGGCCGGTTTTGGCAAAGGCCAATCACAGGTCACATTAACGCCCAATGCCGAAGGCTGTGAGCTCACCTACACCGTGCACTCCACGGTGGGCGGCAAACTCGCGCAACTGGGTCAGCGGCTGATCGATGGTGCCGCCAAATCGCTGGCGGAAGATTTTTTTCGCCGATTCGACGAAGCGCTGCAAGCCCAATACCCCCGCACAGCTGCAGCCAATGAAGCCGCAGCCGACGCAAGCAGCAAGGCCACACCGAGCGCCGTCCCCGCCTGGGTTTGGGGTACTGGTGCGATTGTTGTGGCCTTGGCCGCATGGTGGCTGACCCGCTGACAGACGGCCTCAAATCGCTTCAAACCTTCTTTATGGAAAACCTCGACATCGTCGTCTTGCGCACCCTGCGCGATTGGCGTCAAGCTGGGCACCGTGCACTGCTGGCCACGGTGATTCACACCTGGGGCTCTTCGCCACGTCCGGTGGGCTCGATCATGGCCATGTGCGAGACCGGCGCTGTGGTGGGCTCAGTGTCGGGCGGCTGCATTGAAGACGATCTGATTTACCAATACACCAAAAGTGAATCGGCCAGCACTTTGCTGCAAGGACCACCGGTGCGCGTTAAATACGGCATCTCGGCCGATGAGGCGCATCGGTTTGGCCTGCCCTGCGGTGGCACGCTGGAGTTGTTGCTGGAGTTCAATCCGGATGCGCAAGCCTTGCACAACCTGATCATGCAGCTCGAGCAAGGCCAATTGATGTTGCGCACCACCGATCTGTCCACCGGCCAAGTCACTCTGAGCCCAAGTGCCGCGCCCAGTGAATTGGCCGTGAATGCCACACAACTGGTCAACGCTTTCGGGCCTGAATACCGAATGCTGCTGATCGGCGCCGGTCAAATGACCGAATACCTGGCGACCATGGCTTTGTTCAACGGCTTTGCGGTGACCGTGTGCGACCCGCGCGAAGAGTACCGGGGCGCCTGGTCCGTGGCCGGTGTCACCTTGAAGAGTGACATGCCCGACGACCTGGTGCAAGCCTTCAAGCCCGACCGCCGCAGCTGCGTGATTGCCCTGACGCATGACCCCAAACTGGATGATTTGGCGCTGTTGGAAGCCCTCAACACCGAGGCCTTTTACATCGGCGCGATCGGCTCAAGGCGCAACAACGAAGCGCGTCATCAACGCATGATCGAGCACTTTGAACAAACCACCGAATCTCTGGCCAGGCTGCGCGGCCCGATCGGCATTTACATCGGCAGCAAGACACCCGCTGAAATTGCAGTCAGCATCATGGCCGAGGTACTGGCGGTGAAAAACGGCATTCCCCTGCCGCGAGACATGGACGTGGCCCACGCCAAAAACGCCCAGCAACTGCCGCCCAACGACCCTGACGCGCCCAGCTGTTTTATTCAGCGATAAATCCTGTTAGGCGGTAGCAAATTTCCCTCGTCAAATTCGAGTGGACTCCCATCGCCAGGCGTGGGCGATGATGGTGGCCAAGTCGGCATATTGGGGCTGCCAGCCCAGCACCTGTCGGGCCCGCGTGGCATCGGCCACCAAGCGGGCGGGATCGCCGGCTCGCCGGGGACCTTCTTGAACCGTGATCGTGCGGCCGGTGACCTGCCGAGCGGTCTCAATGACCTCTTGCACCGAAAACCCACTCCCGTTGCCCAGGTTGAAGGCATCACTGTCTCCGCCATGGCTTAAATGCTGTAGCGCCAGCCAATGCGCTTCGCACAAATCAGCAATGTGGATGTAGTCACGGATGCAGGTGCCATCGGGGGTGTCGTAGTCACGCCCAAACACCGAAATGTGCGCGCGGCGACCTGAGGCGGTTTGCAGAACCAGGGGCACCAAATGTGTTTCAGGGTCATGGCGTTCGCCCAGTTGTCCTTCGGGATCGGCGCCAGCGGCGTTGAAATAACGCAAGCACACTGATTTCAAACCATAGGCTTTGTCGTAATCGGCCAGGGCCTGCTCGACCATCAGTTTGCTGCGGCCATAGGGGTTGATGGGTTGCTGTGGGTGCGCTTCATCAATCGGCACATACTGAGGCTCTCCGAACGTTGCAGCAGTGGAAGAAAAGATAAACCGCTTGACACCATGGGCACGCATGATCTCCAGCAACTGCAAGGTATTGACCACGTTATTTTGGTAGTACTTGGCCGGCTCTAGCACCGACTCGCCCACCTGAATAAAAGACGCAAAATGCATCACCGCGTCAAAGCGGCCTTGCGCAAAAACCTGGTTCAACAAGGACAAGTCAGCCATGTCGCCTTGCACAAACTCACCGCACAAAACGGCATCGCGGTGCCCAGCCGACAAATTGTCCAGCGTGGTCACATGGCAAGCCAATTGCCCCAAACGTTTGACCATGTGCGAGCCGATGTAACCCGCGCCACCAACCACCAATATATTCATATTCGACCTCAAAGTGCCACTGATTGTAAAAGGCCGGGCTCAATAGACGGACACTGAAGTTTCAATCAGACCGGTCATTGGCACCCAAAATCTGCAGCAACATCGGCAACAATACACGCATTGTGTTTATTCTTTCGGTCAAAGCTCATGAAAAAAATCCTCCTTCTCGGCTCCGGTGAACTCGGCAAAGAATTCGTCATCAGCGCCAAGCGTCTGGGCTGCTATGTGATTGCCTGCGACAGCTACGCCGGCGCCCCCGCCATGCAAGTGGCCGACGAGTGCTGCGTCTTCAGCATGCTCGACGAAGCCCCGCTGCGCGCCGCCATTGCCCAATACCAGCCCGACCTGATCGTGCCTGAGATTGAAGCCATCCGCACAGAAGTGTTGCTCGACGTGGAAAAAGAAGGCTTTGAAGTCATTCCCAGCGCCCGCGCTGCCAACCTGACCATGAACCGCGACCGTATCCGTGATGTGGCTGTGGGTTTAGGCGTGCGTACCGCCCAATTCAAATACGCCGAGTCAGCCGCCGAGTTGTTAGCGCAGGCCCAAGTCATTGGCTTTCCCGTGGTGATCAAACCGGTCATGAGCTCATCGGGCAAAGGTCAAAGTGTGGCCAAGACTGCGGCCGATGTCCAAGCCAGCTGGGACTATGCCTGCGCTGGCATGCGCGGCGACCGCCAGAAAGTCATCGTCGAGGAATTCATCAACTTCGAGTTTGAAATCACCCTGCTCACCATCCGCCAACGCAAGGGGCAAACCCTGTTTTGCGAACCCATTGGCCATGTGCAAGAGCGCGGCGACTACCAATACAGCTGGCAGCCCCAGCCCATGAAGCTCGACTACCTGAAAGCCGCGCAAGACATGGCCGAAAAAGTCACCACCGATCTGGGCGGTGCAGGCTTGTTTGGCGTGGAGTTTTTCGTGACGAAGGACGAAGTGATCTTCAGCGAACTGAGCCCCCGCCCGCATGACACCGGCATGGTGACCCTCATCAGCCAAAACCTGAGCGAGTTTGATCTGCACGCCCGCGCCATTCTCGGGTTACCGATTCCGCTCATTGCGTGTACAGAAGGCGCCAGCGCTGTGGTGTTGGCCACGCAAGACGGGAAAGCTCCACGCTACACCGGCGTTGACGCCGCCTTGAGTGAATCTGGGGTGGATGTGCGCATCTTCGGCAAACCCACCACTCGGCCTTATCGCCGCATGGCTGTGGCCTTGGCACAAGGCGCCAACGCATTGCAACGTGCGCGGGATGCCGCAGCCAAGATCCAAGTTCTCATCTAAAGCCACAAAGCTTCAACGCTCTGGCGCCGCGTTTTACCTCAAGCCAAAAGCACGCCTGAAAGTCTGCCGGATGGTCTGCCACTTGGCTTGGTCAGCGCCACTTTGGGATTGCTTGTAAGCCTGGCGCACAAAGCAACCTACCAGCAAGAGCAGTCCTGTGATCAAAGCCGCAGAAAGCGACCACTTCAGTTTGTGCGGAGATGAAGGCTTTTCGGGTGCTTGCGCTGGGTCCAGCACTTGAATCACAGCGCCTTCGCGCGACTCATCGAGCTTGGCCAATTCGTATTGCTTGGTGAACAGCTCAAACAAGGTTTCCTGGTATTTGAACTCTCTGTATTTGCTGACGTAATCCGACGCCGTCGGCGTTGTGTTCATGCGGGTCTCATCCTGGTCCAGACGGGCCAGTTGCTGACGCAAGATGCCCAGCTCATTCATGGCCTGTTTGAAATCGGGGGCAGACTCTGATAAATACCCGCGCATGCTCGCCGTTTTGATTTCTTGCGCCGTCACTGCCGCTTTCATTTTGGCGACCGATTCGACCGCCAGTTGGGGGCTGGTTTTGAGCACGTTGCTGTTGATTCCGGTGGCTTTCAAAGCCACCTCAGCCTGAACCAATCGCTCTTGCGTTTGATGCAATTGCTTTTCAAAAAAGACACGCTTTTGCTGTGCTTCAGTTACCGCCAATCGACCGAGTAATTTCTGCAACTCCTCGACATGGGCGTTGGCGATGTTTGCGGCCATTGCTGGCGATGTGTCATCGACCTCCACGGTGACCAACCCATCTTTGGACGACACAATGCGTACACGCCCCGACAAGGCCTCACGGACATCGGCCTTCAAAGGGGCCTCGTACCGTTTGACCAGATCGAAACGGGCAATCAATTGATCACGCAAGGTATTGCTTTTCAGAAAAGCAACATATTGATCCGTTGGATTTTTGATGCCGCCCAAGGCCCCGCCGGCCAAGCCGCCCAATGAGCCCAAGCTGGCCAGCATGGAGGCAGCCGAGCTTTGTTGTTGCTGAGGCGGCAAAAACCGGACACTGGCCGAATAACCCGGCGTCAGTAGAAAACCCACACCCAGGGTCAGCGCAAAAACCGCAATCGGGGCCAAGATCAGCAAGCGCAAGTGCTCAACAATGACCTGTAAGAGGTCCAGTAAGGACACTTCGTCGGCGTGATCAGGCGTATCCGTCATGTGTGCGCCTCACAGTCCTGACTTGATGATGCGCAACGAAGCGACACCCAGACCAAAATTACTCAAAATTTGCGTCCAGTCCTTGAAGGCACGGATGACAAAGTTGTAACGACTTTCTCGGTCCAGCATGGCGGGTACCACCACGGTATCACCGGGCATGACTTCGGTGTAGTCAAAGTTCCTCAAAAATCCGATGCTACGTTTGCCCAGAATCGATCCGTCTGCACGCAAGACAAATATTTCATTCGGTTCGGCATCTTCTGTCAAACCAACCGACTTGATGATGTCACCCACTGTTTTACCGGGTTTGTAAATCAAGGCATTTTCGTTGTTCACACTGCCGGCGGCCGACACAAAGGCAGGTTGCGCTGGAATCAAAATGGCGTCACCGTCTTCCAGCGGCAAGGGGGGCAATGCCGTCACAGATTTACCGCCTTCTTGAGCCATCACGGGCGCCAGCTCCAAAGCAACCCGACCCAGACTTTTCATGGACTTGATCTTGTCCAGCTGTGCCTTCATCTGTTGCTGCTGCGCTTGCGCCACCTGGGCGGATTGTGCCGCGCGGTCCCCCGTCAAATTGGCCGTGGATGCATTGCCAGCGCCGAGCAGCTGCGACTCGAGACGCCTGACCACCGCATCCAGATTGGCTTGTTGTTGTTTGCGAATACTTTCGCGCGTGAACTCGGTCCCATAGACATAGGCCTGCGGCGTCAGTCCACCCAAGCGCGCAATCAACTGAGGCAAAGTCTCGCCGGGTCGCGCCTGGTAAACCCCAGGGGCTGCCACTTCACCTTCAATACGGACCAGACGATTTTGCCGCTCAATGGGCAAGCGCAAATCACTGCTGCTCATGATGGTGACCACATCCCCGGGTTGCAACAACACATTGTTTGCTGGGTCTTTGTTCAAAATGGCTTGGCCCAAATTGAAAGAAATCAATTCAGTGCGCAACTGGTCTTTGTGCAAGCGCTCCACCACCGCGTATTCCCAGTTGATTTGATCGCGCATGCTGCGCAGGCGGTCCTGAACCGGCAGCGCATCTCGGCGGGCCAAGGGCTTGTCACCATCACGCTCACGAGACATCGATGAATTCTTGTCAGACCCATCCTCGGCGAGATCTTGAAGCGAGGAGAGTTGGGGTAATTTCTGCACCCATTTATTTTGCCGCTTGTAATAGTCGGGCATGATCAAAGCTTCACGATCGGGAATCAAATCCTGAATCCGCATGCCTTGCACCCAAGCGTGGCGCAGCGGTTGCGCGACAGCCCCTTTCAAGGTAACGGCATTGTCAAAAGCGGGGCTGATACCCAGCAAGGTGATGACATCGCCGTCTTGAAGGGCCAATTGCAAACCGTTCGTTTGCAGCGGGATATCTTGCACGATGCGTGCGGGTGTGCGGCCCGGCTGAATGCGTTCCAACACCGCTTTTTGGGCGTTCGCCAACCGAGGCACCCCACCACCCAGCGCCAGCACGTCCTGCAGCGTTTGACCCTGTTTGAGCTCATAAATCGCAGAATGGTCCCAGGCGCCTGTCACGGCAACGCGAGGGCCCACAGGCGGAATCACAATCACATCACCCGATTGCAAAGCCACATCATTCGATTTGTCACCCGTGGCAAGAAAATCGTATACATCCAAGGTGGTGATGCGCTTGCCCGCTCGCTTGAGCTCAATCGCCCGCAAACTGCCATTGTGATCAGGGCCACCACTTGCAAAAAGGGCATTGACCAAAGTGCCCAAGCTGCTCAGCGTATAGGTGCCGGGCTGACGGGCATGTCCCACCACATAAACGGTGATGCCACGCAACCGGCCCATGCTGACGTTGAGGTTCACATTGTTGAACACGCCTGAAACACTTTTGCGTAACTGCGGCTCTAAGTCTTTGACGGCAATGCCGGCCAACGTGACTGCACCAATTTTGGGCAAAAAGATCTGCCCTTGGCGGTCAATGATGTGGCTGCCCACATAGTCCACAGCGCCCCAAATCTGCACACGGACTTCGTCACCCACACCGAGTTTGTAGTCGGCAGACGGTGGCGTCGTGGCATCGGCGGCAAACACATCGGCTCGCTCAAACAGATCCTCGCCATAGTGTTTCAACCATTGACCCGTGGACTCTTCCACAAAGCGCTGGAACTGACTGACCTTGCTTTTTTGCAAGACAGCTGAATCAACTGCCACCTTGGCACTGCCTCGCACCGGACTGCGGTCCAACTCCAAAGGCGGCACATCGGCGGCAAGCGCACTCGGATTTCGCTTGGCCCTGGATAAATCGGCAGGCGCATCAGCAGCATCAGGGCTGCGTGTCATTTGCATGGAACTGCTCGATTCCGGCTTGGACGGCGAGAAGAACGACTGCGCGCTCACCTGTGAAGCGAGCACCACAGCGAAAATCACCAAAGTAATGCGCAGGGCATTCAAATGTAGGTTCGTCAATCTGCGAGACATGTCGGCCTTAAAGCATTGAGGGTGAAGCGATCCATAAGTTGCTGGAAGCCTCACATGGGGGCTGACGAACCAAATCGCCGGTCACACTTTGAAAACCACTGTATAGCTTCTTCCAATCGAGCGGTTTTGAAATCGGGCCACAGGTCATCGGTGAAAAAAAGTTCGGCATAGGCCGACTGCCACAACATGAAATTACTGATGCGGGACTCGCCACCGGTGCGTATCAGCAAATCGACTTCAGGCGCATTGGCCGTGCTCAAAAATGGCGCCAAGGCCCCTTCAGTCAAGCTCTGTACATTGGCCTCAGGATGGGCTGCTTGCCAATCGCGGACTGCTTGAACCATGTCCCATCGCCCTCCGTAATTGGCAGCGATTTGCAATGTAATTTTTCGATTGCCTGCGGTCTTTTCCTGGGCATGAACAATCAGCTGCTGCAACTTGGTGTCAAAGCGACTCACATCGCCAATGACTTTAAGGCGCACGCCATGGGCATTCATGCTGTCAACCTCTTTTTGAAGATAGGTCATGAAAAGGCCCATCAAACCCAATACTTCCTCTTCTGGGCGTTTCCAATTTTCTGTGCTGAAGGCAAACAGACTCAAGTAAGAAACCCCTTTTTGGGCACAAAACTCAACGACTTTACGCACCCGTTTGGCGCCAGCCGCATGTCCCAAGGCCGCAGGCATGAACCTGTTTTTGGCCCAACGGCGATTGCCATCCATGATGATGGCAATGTGTTGAGGAAGGATCGGCGAGGGACTGGCAGTCAAAATGTAAACAACTTTAAAAATCAAGAAAACATAACTTAAACATCATCGATTCTAGCGATCACTTGCACGCATCGGCTAACTTGAAACAATCAATACACTTCGACTTGATGGTGCTCGACCTGAACCACGGTCGGACGACCCAAAATTTCGAGTAAAACAGCAATGCGCTTGCTTCCCACACTCTGAACCAGGCCCTGGAGATTGGCCAATGCATTGTGTTTCAACCGCACACTCTGGCCAACCTTAAAAGAACTGGCCTGGGCGATGGTGACCTCATTCCGGCACGCCTCCATTTCCCGGATGAGAACGATTAATTCGTCTTGAATCCGCGCCGGCTCAAACCCAAACCGAACCAGATTATTCACACCCTTGGTGGATCGAATCGTGCTCAGACTTTGCTGACCCAGTTTCGCTCGGAAAAATATATACCTTGGAAACATGGGTTCAAATTGGGGAGTAGAACCTTGCTCCGTTTTTTTGAATTTTTTATAAAGAGGTAAATAAACCTCAAAGCCCTGCTGCCTGAGATTGACTTGCGCAACCTCCTCCAAACGTGGTTTGGTATAGGCAAGGTACCACTGTTCTTCTGGTTCAGGTAGAGTCATAAATTCACTGATCAATGCGAAGTCAATCTTAAAGCACTGACTTGACAGGGTTTTGAATCGCGCCTCCCATTAAAAAAGCCCCTGCATGGGGCTTTTAAGGTCTGCGCCAAAGGGTTTCAGGCAATAAGGAACTTTGTACGATCCTGACCGTCAATCCATTTAGGTGCTTTACCGCGGCCGGTCCAAGTTTGGCCTGTGGCCGTATCGCGGTATTTAGGAGCTACTTTGTTAACTGATTTCGAGCCACTCGCTTTGGCGCCACGACCCGAAGGGAACACATCCTGCGCCGTCAGTCCAAATTCGGCCATAATTTCACGCACTTTTTGAACAGCTTGAGAAATTTCACGCTGACGCGCGCCTTCGATGGCTTGCTCCAAGGCTTCACGTTGCTGAAGTAAATCTTTATAAGAAGTGGTCATATTTCTCTCGGTAGATAATTAAATTGAGGAGGTTAATATACCATTAATTTGAGATGCAAAAATAGATATCAAAAAATTATTTTCATTTAAATTAAATATCAATCTGATTATTGGTTTGAATTGCATTGACTTTATCAATTCTACGACCTTCAATAACCAGAACTTCGAACATCCAACCTCCACAATTCACAGTTTCGTGCATTTGAGGCAAATGTCCCAATTGCGCCAAAATCAATCCAGCCAAAGTGTTGTAGATTCCACGCTCTTCTCCGGGCAGTTGCTTAATATCCAAGCGGGCTTTCAGTTCATTGATGGGCATCAACCCGTCCAGAAGCCACGTCCCGTCAGATCGTTCGGTTGCCCACGCGTCGATTTGGGCCAAAGGCTGCAATTCCCCTGTGATCGCTTCCAGTAAATCGCGTGGTGTGAGCAAGCCTTGCACCACACCGTACTCGTCCACCACCAGCACCATGCGTCCTGATTGGTCCCGCAATTGCTCGAGCAACTCCATACCGCTGAGCGTTTCGGGTACAAAAGTAGCAGGGTTGATATGGGGCTCAAGTTCGTCCGCGCTGTCCAGCGGCAATGACAAGAGCTTGGCGACACTGATCAAACCCAGCACGTTGTCTAAGCCGCCTCGGCAAACGGGGTACCAAGAGTGACCGGCCTGTCCATTTTGGCCACTGGCCACTTGCAGGGCTTGGGCGGGGGACAAGGCCACGTCCAGCCATTGAATGTCTGAGCGGGGGACCATCAACGAAGCCAAACCCCGGTCGTCCAAGTGAAATACATTGCGCACCATCTGGTGTTCATGCTCTTCGATCAGACCCGCATCAACCCCCTCTTCCAGGCTGGCGGTGATTTCTTCTTCCGTTACGGCCCTGTTACCTGTGGTGTCAATGCGCATAAGCTTGAGCACGCTTTGGGTGGTGAAGGACAGTAAACCTACAAAGGGTTTGGCGACCATGGCCAGCCAAGTCATGGGACGGGCCACCAATCTGGCTGTGGCTTCGGGGTGTAATTGGCCAATGCGCTTGGGCACAAGTTCGCCAAAAATAATGGTCGTGAACGTAATCGCAGTGACCACGAGGGCTGTCGCTGCGATGGCTGCAGCTGAAGAGGTCATGCCCAAGCCAACCAGCCATGCGGCCACGCCGTCACTGAAAGCCGCCTCGCCCACAATGCCATTGAGCACGCCAATGGAGGTGATGCCGACTTGTACTGTGGACAAAAATTGTGTGGGTTTTTCAAGCAATTGGAGGGCTGCCGACGCACCTTTGTCCCCCGCTTCTTCCATGGCGGCCAAGCGGGCCTTTCGGCTCGCAGCCAGTGCCAGCTCAGACATGGCGAAAACGCCGTTGAGCAGAGTCAAAAATGCAATCAGCAAAAATTCCATGGTCTCTATTGTGCCGTGACTGTGTGACCGCCATGTAGGACAATGGTTCAACGAATGGGGAAGCGGATTCATGGCGATTTATTTGGTGGGCGACATTCAGGGCTGCGACTCGGCTTTCGCACGCTTATTGACCGCGCTCGATTTTTCCCCCAGCCGCGACACCCTGTATGTTTTGGGCGACATGGTCAATCGGGGTCCAGACTCTGCAGACACCCTGCGCCGATTGATGGGCATGGGCCACAGCGTGCAATGCATCCTTGGCAACCACGATATGCACTTGCTGGCTGTGGCGCATGGCGTGCGGCCAGCGGGTCGGCGTGACACATTGGCATCGGTGCTCGAGGCGCCAGATGCAACGATTTTGATGAACTGGCTGCGCCAGCAACACCTGGCCATTTCTGCTCATGGCATTTTGATGGTCCACGCCGGCGTTTTGCCCAGCTGGACGGCAGCGCAAACACTGGCCTTGGCTGACGAAGTGACCACGGTGTTGCGCAGCCCCCAGATGGGTCATTTTTTGCAGGACATGTATGGCGATACACCCAACCAATGGCATGATGACTTGTCAGGCAATGACCGCTTGCGGATGGTCATCAACGCCCTGACCCGGTTGCGTTTTTGCTCCACCGATGGCCTGATGGAGTTTGAGACCAAGGAAGGCGCAGGCACTGCTCCCCCAGGCTTCATGCCGTGGTTTGATGTGCCCGGTCGCTTGACCGCACGAGACACGGTTGCCTTTGGTCATTGGTCGACCTTGGGGTGGTTAGGCCGCTCGGATGTGATCGGCTTGGACACAGGCTGCGTCTGGGGCGGTTGCCTGACGGCATTGAAACTGGGGGATTCGCCTGCAACCCATGAACGCATTCAGGTCAAGTGCGAGCAAGCCCAAGAACCCTGAAACAGCCAAACTGTTATGGTTGACCCCCATGTCGCATGTACCGCTTTCCAAATTACCTCAGTTTGACCCCCGCCTTGTCGCCATTGAGGGCATTGACACGCATCTTCCGGCCATTTCGCCGCAAGCGTTATCGCCTCAAGCCTTGCGCGCAAGATTTGACAAGCCTCCAGATTGGTCTCCCGAGGTCGTGCGCGAACCCCGTTTCAGCCAGCGCCCCGCCACTCAGGCTGCCGTGTTGATTGCGCTCGTCATGCGCGGGCATGGGGGCCTAACGCCCCATGTGCTGCTGACCCGGCGGGCGGCGCACATGAATACACATTCAGGACAGGTCGCTTTCCCTGGCGGAAAGTTAGACCCGTCAGACGCAAGTTTGCAAGCCGCTGCTTTGCGAGAAGCCGAAGAAGAAGTGGGCCTGCATGCAAAGCATGTTCAGATTTTGGGCGAACTACCGGTTTACGTCACAGGGACTGCATTTTCCGTGACCCCAGTGGTGGCCTTGGTGTCTCCGGATCTGGAAATCGCACCGAACGCTGATGAAGTGGCCGATGTTTTTGAAGTTCCTCTTGCCTTTTTAATGGACCCAGCGAATCACCGCAGACATGTATTTGATGCCAATGGCGTCACACGGCAGTGGTTTTCGATGCCTTACAAAGAGCAGCGTCAGCAAGCGCATGGAGAAATTCAAGAGATTGAACATTTCATTTGGGGGGCCACAGCGGGCATGCTGCGCAATTTTTACCGATTTCTGGCAGCTTAGGGCTTCGCGCTTTATGATGTGACATGAGCTTTTTTTCCATTTTCCTGGCGTTGGTGATTGAGCAAGTGCGTCCGCTTTCTGGACACCACTTTTTGCACAACAGCTTGCGAAAATGGGCTACTTGGGTCGCTCGGAATGTGGATGCGGGACGGAAAACCCATGGCTGGCTGGCATGGACAGTGACTGTAGGGGCGCCTTCGTTACTGGTATTGCTCATACATTGGTTGCTGGCGCTGACCTTAGGTTGGGTGTTTGCTGTGGCTTGGAACGTGGCGCTCTTGTATGCCACGCTGGGTTTCAGGCAATTCAGCCATCACTTCACCGACATTCGCGATGCCCTGGAAGAAGGAAACGAAAATGTGGCACGCGAGTTATTGGCCCAATGGCAGCAAGTAGACGCCAGCGAATTACCCCGCAGCGAGATCGTGCGACATGTGATTGAGCATTCAGTCATCGATGCCCACCGTCATGTGTTTGGTGTGTTTTTTTGGTATGCCGTGTTGTCCGTGATTGGGCTGGGCCCGGTAGGCGCAGTGGCTTACCGTGTCGCCGAATTCACCTCACGCTTTTGGTCAACAGATTCGACCTCGCGCCACGACTCGCCGATGGTCAGTGCGTCGCTGACACAAGCCGCTGCGCAAGCTTGGCAAAGCTTGGATTGGCTGCCTGCTCGCGCCACGGCATTAGGCTTTGCCATTGTGGGTAGTTTTGAAGACGCCATGGATGGATGGCGCAACCATGCACAAAAGTTTCCAAATGACAATGATGGCGTGATCCTGGCCGCCACCTCAGGGGCGATTCATATTCAATTAGGCGGTGCAGCGCTTAAGCCAACCCAAAGCGATGACACCGAACTGGATACGTCCAATAACAATTCGGGCAGCAGCAGCACGCCTGGGCGCATACCGGAAGTCGCTCACTTTGCCCAAGTGGTGGGTCTGGTTTGGCGAACCGTCGTCATGTGGTTGGTGCTGGTGGCCTTGTTGTCACTGGCCAATGTGTTGGGTTGATCACCAGCGCTGCTGGCCCAACTCTTCAAACAACTGCTTGTAAATGCGGTGTCTTCTGGCGCTGATGGAGCCCAATCCGGTTTCGACTTCAATTTGAGCGAGCACACCACAACCGGGTTCATGCAAATGCGTACAGTTGTAAAAACGGCATTGGCTGGCATGGGCCTTGATGTCTGGCATCAAATTAGCCAACTGTGTCGGCGCAATGTGGTGCAAGCCAAACTCTTGAAATCCGGGTGAGTCAATCAATGCCGTCCGTTGGTCCGTCTCACTGACAATGCTATCGACCCAGTACCAAGTCGTCGTCGTTGTCGTGTGCTTGCCCGAATTGAGCGCTTGCGAAATTTCGCCGGTGACAACCTGCGCACCGGGCACCAAGGAATTGATGAGTGTGCTTTTGCCTGATCCTGAAGGCCCCAACACCAAGCTGGTCCGGCCTCGCAGGAGTTGCAGCAATTGCGCCTGACCTTTTGCCGCAACAGGTGACAAGGGCCGGTCTTGGTCTGGATGATCTGCCTGCAACTGCGCTTGCTTCAAGCTCAGGGGCACCACGGTATATCCCATGTCACGGTAAGGAGACAATCGCTGCCATGCCAAGTCAAACGGTGCACCCAAATCGCTTTTATTCAAGGCAATGATGGGTTGAATCTTTTCGGCCTCAGCCGCGATCAAGGCGCGCGTCAGTTGGGTTTCTGAGAATTCGGGTTCTGCTGCAATCAAAATCAACACCTGATCAAGATTGGCCGCAAAGGACTTGGTGCGAATTTCGTCTTGGCGATAGAACAGATTTCGCCGGGTCTCGACCCGTTCAATGGTGCCTTCGTCTGTGGCGGCTTGCCATCTCACGCGATCACCCACCACGGACTGGCTTTTTTTACCCCGCGGGTGGCAGATCACGCGTTGTCCTGTCGGGGTTTCAACAACACAATGCCGCCCGTGTGAGCCGACCACCAATCCCGTGTTCAAAGCCGCACCATCAGTCAAAGCCTGTGCTTTGGCGGCTTTGGTCTGGGTTCGCTTCATGGTTGCTCTTTCGCCGGGAACAGTTGTTTTTCAAGGGCTTGCGCCGCTTCGAAGTCCAATGCGCTCAAACCCTTCACGTCGTGTGTTTGCCAACGCACGGTACAACGGGTGTAAGTGATCACCAGCTCGGGATGGTGATTCTGCTGTGCTGCAATCCAAGCCACTGCATTGGCAAAAGCCATCGTCTCTTGAAATGCGGGGAATTGCCAGGATTTCTCGATACAAATTTCTGGGCCATCGCCTGACAATACCCACCCGGAAATGCCGCTCAAGGCCGCCACGATCTGCGTGGGTTTGAGAGCCGCGGTCATGATGAGGCTTGCATCCGAGCCAAACGCACACTGGCCGGCGGATGCGAGTAATAGAATTTCACGTACCAAGGGTCGGGTGTCAATGTGGAAGCATTGTCCTGGTACAACTTCAAAAGTGCTGAAGCTAAATCAGCCCCTGCCGCTTGTGTGCAGGCATAGGCATCGGCCTCAAACTCTTGTTGGCGGGACCGCCATGATGACAGTGGCGCAATGAAGAAGGTGAACACCGGCGTCACCAACATAAAGAGCACCAGGGCGAGCGCATTGTTAGGCCCGGTCATGCTGGGCACTACGCCCAAACCGGTATAAAACCAGGCTTGCTGGGTCAGCCAACCCAACAGGGCCAAGCCTGCCAGACTGAGCGTGAAACTGGTGGCCATCATTTTCAAAATATGGCGATGTTTGAAATGACCCAACTCATGGGCTAGCACAGCTTCCATTTCTGCGGGGCTGAGTTGTTGCAGCAAAGTGTCAAAAAACACCACGCGCTTGCTGGCCCCGAAGCCCGTGAAAAAAGCATTGGAATGCGCTGAGCGGCGGCTGCCGTCCATCACAAAAAAACCTTTCGCGGTGAAACCTGCTCGCTGCATCAAGGCATTGACTCGCTCTTTGAGCGACTCATCCTCTAACGGCGTGAATTTGTTGAACAACGGCATGATCACGTTCGGTGCGATCGCCATGATGAACAATTGAAAACCCACAAACGCGGCCCAGGTCCAGGCCCACCACTGATCGCCACCGGCTTGCATCAGCCAAAGCACCAGCCAGACCATGGGAACGCCCAATACCAAGCCCAGCGCCAAACCTTTCAGGGCATCGGAAAACCACAAACGCCAAGTCGTTTTATTGAAACCAAAACCTTGCTCAAGCACAAAAGTTTGGTACAGCGACAAAGGCAAGCCGATCAATCCGCCAATGAAAGAGAAGCCCAAGACCAATGCGATCTGTTGCGTCATGCCGGCACCGAACCACCCGATCAAGGCCGTGTTCAATGCGTCCAAGCCACCGAGCAAAGTCCAAGCCAGCAAGCAGGCTGCATCAATGGCAATGTCCAATTGCGACAAGCGAATTTTGGCTACCGTGTAGTCGGCTGCTTTGTGGTGGTCGGCCAGTCCAATGGTGCCGGCAAAAGGCACGGGCACCGCACCTCGATGACGACCCACATAACGCACCTGACGGGTATTGAGCCAGAACTTGAGCAGCACGTTACACAACAATGCCACTGCCAATGCAAGAGAGAGATTAAAAGACGGATTCATGGACGCCAAGTGTAGAGCTTTGTTCGGCGACAATCATGGCATGCCTGAGAACACCCCTCCATCGACTGAAATCCCCGTAACAGCGCCGAAACTGGCCAAATCGGACCAGAACCTGGTCTGGATCGACTGCGAAATGACGGGACTGGACCCTGAAAAAGAACGATTGCTGGAGATTGCGGTGATTGTGACCGACCCGCATCTGACCGTGCGCATTGAAGGCCCCGTGCTGGTCATTCATCAAAGCGATGAACTGCTGGGCAAAATGGACGCATGGAACCGAGGCACGCATGGCAAGAGCGGTTTGATCGACAAGGTCAAAGCCTCCGTCATGACCGAACTTGAAGCGCAAGAACTGATTGTTGGTTTTTTGCGTAAATACGTGCCCAAGAGCGCCTCACCTTTATGTGGCAACACCATCAGTCAAGACCGGCGCTTTTTGGTCAAATTCATGCCCAAACTCGAAGCCTATTTACATTACCGCAACTTGGACGTGAGTACCCTTAAAGAGTTGTCTCGTCGCTGGCGACCCGAGGTGTTCAGCAGCTTCAAAAAGAAACAGCGTCACACGGCGCTGGCCGACGTCCATGAGTCGATTGACGAGTTGATCCACTACCGGGATCAGTTCATTCGCCTAAGCTGAAGTACGCTTTCGCACTGAGCTGGAGATATTTTCAGGGAAAACCCTCATCTTTGTAAAAACTGTGCCATAATCGAAGGCTGCACAGATATTTCTGCGCTACTCACATCTCCCTTCATGCCTTGACTCATTAAGAGTCACTCGTCTGGGAAGGTCCTGCACCTTCCAACACAGCACTGAGTACCGTTTGATGGTTGATGTTTTTCCAACCATTGAACGGCGCTAACCGCAGCCTTTGCGGAACGTCGTGCTTGAGAATACATATGACTGACACGATTCACGTGCAGGACGACTTGTCGCCTGCCGAAAATATTTCCATCGATTCCAACACTGTTGCGACAGATTCAGCAACACTTGTATCACCTGCATTGCAGATCCAAGCTGCTGCTGTCGCTATGCTGGTTGGCGAACCAGAAACAAACAAGCCGAGTGTCGCTGCGCAAGCGCAAGTGGAAAACGATGTGTCTGCAGAGCCTGCAGCACCCAATGGTTTTGTGCTCTTGGGCCTGGCCCCTGAATTGGTTCAAGCCGTTGCCGATCTGGGCTATACCCAACCTACTGCCGTTCAAAGCCGTTGCATTCCTTTGGCCATGACGACCGAGGCCAATGTCAAAGGTCAACACTATGTGGACTTGATGGTGTCAAGCCAAACCGGTTCTGGTAAAACAGCCGCGTTTTTGCTGCCTGTGTTGCACACCTTGATTCAAGAGCAAGCCGCTGCTGAAGCGCAAGAGCGCGCTGAGTTTGAAGCCGCTTGCGCTGACGCAGCCGCTAAGGGCGAACCTGCACCTAAGCGCAATAAACGCAAAGATCCCACCAACCCACGCAACTTCAAAGCCGCCGCGCCAGGTGCTTTGATCGTTTGTCCGACACGTGAGTTGGCCCAGCAGGTGGCACATGACGCCATCGAGTTGGTCAAGCATTGCCGCGGCATGCGCATTGCCAACGTGGTGGGTGGCATTCCTTACCAGTTGCAAATTGCCAAACTGCAAAACGCCGACTTGGTGGTGGCCACACCTGGCCGTTTGCTTGACCTGCAACGCTCGCAGCAAATCAAGTTGGACAAGGTCAAGTTCTTGGTGGTGGATGAAGCCGACCGCATGCTCGACTTGGGCTTCTCTGACGACTTGGCCGACATCAATGAAATGACCCTGCAGCGCCAGCAAACCATGATGTTCAGCGCCACCTTCGCGCCACGCATTCAGCAACTGGCCATGCGCGTGATGCACGATGGTGGCTCTTCGGTTCAGAAAATTCAGATCGACTCACCGACTGAAAAGCACAACAACATCAAGCAAAGCCTTTATTGGGCTGACAATGCGCAACACAAGCGCAAGATGCTTGACCATTGGTTGCGTGATGCGTCCATCGATCAGGCGATCGTGTTTGCCAGCACGCAAATTGAGTGCGATGGCTTGGCCACCGACTTGCAACAAGATGGATTTTCAGCTGTCGCTTTGCACGGTGCTTTGAGCCAAGGTTTGCGTAACCGTCGTTTGATGGCTTTGCGCAACGGTCAAGTGCAGATTTTGGTCGCTACCGACGTTGCCGCTCGCGGCATTGACGTGCCCACCATCACCCACGTGTTCAACTTCGGTTTGCCCATGAAATCCGAAGATTACACCCACCGCATTGGCCGCACAGGACGTGCAGGTCGTGACGGACTGGCCGTGACCTTTGCCGAAGTGCGCGATCGCCGCAAGATCATGGACATCGAGTCTTACACACGCCAGCCCTTCAAAGCTGAAGTGATTGAAGGCTTGGAGCCTAAACAACGCTTCCCAGACACCCGCATGGCCGGTGGTGCGGGACGCGGCGGCAATGAGCGCAGTTATGACCGCAACGACCGTGGCGCGCCACGAGGACGTCCACAAGGCAACCGTGGCTTCGGCGGTGGCGGCTTTGGTGGAGACCGATTTGAAGGTCGCCCTGCTCCTCGCTTTGAGCAACGCTCTGAACAGCCCCGTTTTGAACAGCCCCGCTTTGATGCGCGCAAAGACACACGCGGTGGCGATGCACGATTCGAGCAACGCCCAGAAGGTGCTCGCTTTGAAAACCGCAGCGAAGGTCGCTTTGCGGCACCTCGCCAAGATGGCCCTCGTTTCGAGAACCGTTTTGAAGGTGGCGGTCGTCCTGAGGGTCGTCCTGAGGGTCGTCCTGAAGGTCGTTTTGAAGGCCGCCCTGAAGGCCGCTTCGAACCCCGTGGTGACAGCCGAGGCCCGTCCCGCAGTGGTCCAGACAAATTTGCACGTGGTCCTAAACCAGTTGGCGCTGGCAGCTTCAAACCGCACACACCTGGTGGCGCGCCCAAGCGCAATCCTGGCGCCAAAGTTTTGAAGATCACACGCGGGTAATTTGACCCCACAGCTGCGTGCACTGCACGGGCTGAACAAAAGAGCTCCTGCACGCAAGTGTTCGGAGCTCTTTTGCTTCACATCCATTCAACGCATGTCCTTCAAACGAAAAAAAACCGCCTGACTTGCATCGGGCGGTTTTTTTGAGGGAACAGGCTTTAAGAAGCTGCTGCGACCTTGGCAACCTTGGCTGCGCGTTGTGGCAACTTTTCTTTGATACGAGCAGACTTGCCGCTGCGCTCACGCAAATAGTACAACTTAGCGCGGCGAACATCGCCACGGCGCTTGACTTCAATGGCAGCGATCAAAGGGCTGTAAGTCTGGAACGTACGCTCCACACCTTCACCGTTAGAGATTTTGCGAACGGTGAAGCCGCTGTTGAGTCCGCGATTGCGTTTGGCAATCACGACGCCTTCGTAGGCCTGCACACGCTTGCGTGTACCTTCAACCACGTTGACGCTCACGATGACCGTGTCGCCAGGTGCAAATTCAGGAATGGTCTTGTTCAGACGCGCAATTTCTTCCTGTTC
>CANBWK010000017.1 GCA_947373105.1 Comamonadaceae bacterium
TGTCAGCAGCGCCTTTGATGGCGCAGACCACGCCCACAGTCGACCTGGGGACCATCGGAGCCACCACTGCAGCGGGTGCCTTTCGTCCGGAAGATGCGATCAAAGGTACGGCAACAGCTGTGGCGCCCACACAGGCCAGCTTGCAAGCCACACAACCACAGTCCATCATCACCCGTGAATTCATGGACTTGTCAGTGGCGCCGACCGCTGAGTACACACGTATCGTGAACATCGCCCCCAGCATGGCGGGCGATTCGGCCAACGGACCGGGTTTGAGTGAAACCAAAATCACCATGCGTGGCATTGCCGATGGTTACTACAACGTGACTTTTGACGGCATTCCATGGGGCGATACCAACAACCCCACGCACCACTCCACATCGTTCTTTCCAGCCTCCACCATCGGTGGTGCTGTGGTTGAGCGCGGTCCAGGCAAGGCCAGTGATTTGGGTTACGCCACTTTTGGCGGCTCGATCAATTTGTATTCCAAAAAGCCATCGGCGGAGCAAGTCTCCAGCGTGGCCACCACTTTGGGTACCTGGAATACCCGCTTGTACACGGCTTCTTACGAGAGCGGTCGTTTGGCCAACTACGGCGACGCCACTTTGCAGCTGAACTACCAGCACATGTCGTCTGACGGTTACTTGACCAACAGCCCGGTCAAGGGCGACAACTTCACTGTCAAATTTGAGCGTCCTGTGGGCGATGCGTCTTTGTTGACCATTTTTTCTTCGATCAACAAAAACAACTATTACCAGTCAGACACCAGCAAGGGTGTCACTTTGTCTCAAGCTGCTGCATTCGGTAAGAATTTCCAGTTGAACAACGACCCCAACAGCATGAACTACATGGGCTATGCCTCAGCGTTCAAGAACACCGACTTCAGCTACATTCGCCTGCGCAGCGACTGGGGCAATGGCTGGAATGCGGACAACAGCTTCTACAGTTACGCTTACGAAAACAACACCCTCTCAACTCAAGACGGCTCTTGGACCGGCACATTGCCTACCGGCACGGACCCACGCCGCACCTCGACCACAAACTGGGTCAAAGGCTACATGGCTGCGGCCTACAACGGCCATATTCCTGGCTACGACAAACTCAATGCCTACCGCGTGTATGGCGACAGCTTCAAAGTGTCTAAGAACTTTGAGTCTGGCGTATTTCGTACTGGTATCTGGCTCGAAAAAGCAGATACCAATCGCCACAATTACGATCTGGACTTGACCACCATGATGCCTAACCGTGTCGATGGTACGGCTGCCAATGCAGCTTTGCTTCCAGGTTCTACCCGTCCTTTGGACAGCGTCTTGTACGACCAAAAATCCAAAATTCAGTCGGTGCAACCTTTTGTGGAATACGAATGGGCGGCGGGCAACGGCTACACCATCACCCCCGGCTTGAAGTACCTGAACATCACGCGTTCTGTGGACGCCAATGTGCAAGCCACCACACTCAAGCCTGACCACTCGTCTTTGACTTACACGGATTCACTGCCTTTCCTGACGGTCAACAAAAAAATCAATGACGGTTTGGCTGCGTATGCCCAATACGCCAAAGGCTTCTTGATTCCTGACTTGAACACCTTCTACGTGGCCAACTCGGGCAAGAACACGACGGACCCTCAAAAAACAACCAACTACCAATTGGGCATTGTGGGTCAGTCTGACAAGTTCACATGGGACATGGACTTGTACCGCATTGACTTCACCAACAAGGCGACCTCCATCAGCGTGAACGGTGTGGCTGACCACTTCGAGAACATCGGTGGTGTGCGTTACGAAGGTTTTGAGGCGCAAATGACTTACGTCTTGGGTGGCGGCTTTGCGGCTTACGCCAACGGTTCCATCAACAAAACCCGCATCAACGATACGGGCAAAGAAACCACCGGTGCGCCTAACATGACAGCCGCCCTGGGTGCTTTGTACAGTGCTGGTCCATTGTCGGGTTCGTTGATCATGAAGCGTGTGGGTGCGATTCGCAACCAGTTGTTCAACGCCGCAACACCTGCGAACTTCGATTACTACCAGACCAAGTCCTATGACAACCTCGACTTGGGCGTGGCTTACACCATGAAAAATGTGGGTTCATTTGGCAAAGCACTGAAGTTGCAGTTGAACGTGTTCAATTTGCTCAACAGCCAACAAGTGACCGCCATTGCCCCAGGTAAAACCGTGGCCTTGGATGGTTACACGTACCAAGCGCCACGCAGCATGCAAGTCACAGCCAAGCTGGACTTCTGATGACGCCCAGCAAGCTGTTTGAACTGGCGAACGCCTCTGGCGGCACGCTGTACCTGATGGCTTTGCTTTTGCTGGTGGCCTTGACGGTCATCATCGAGCGAAGCCGCTATTTGTCCAAAATGCAGCAAGACGGTGACAGCCTCATCGACCTGTTGCACGATGGCTCTGCCATGAACAAAGAGGTCTTGCTGAAGGCTTTGCAAAAGCATGAAAACCTGCCCCATGCCAGTGTGGTGCATGCTTCATTGATTGAGCCCGACACCTCGCAGCGCGATGTCTGTGCCGGCCATCTCGAAGAAGCCATCATGCGCGAAGTGCCCACACTCGACCGTTCTTTGTGGGTGTTAGATACAGTGATCACCTTGGCTCCGTTGCTCGGTTTGTTTGGCACCATCATTGGCATGTTCGGCGCATTTTCTGTGCTGGGCGATGTGCAAAACGGTGCCAGCCAGGTGACGGGCGGTATTGCCGAGGCCTTGATTGCCACGGCCTCCGGCCTGCTGATTGCAATGATCGGCCTGGTCTTTTTCAACTGGCTCAACACCAAAGTGCGGATGATTGTTCATCAGATGGAAATCATCAAGGTCATGATCTTGAATCGCCGCTTTGGCAGCCATCAGCCAACGGGTGCCCGTGGTAACTTGAAGGCGGTTTGAGATGCGGTATTTTGAAACGCGCAAGGCGCGGATTGAGATCATCCCCATGATCGACATCATGTTGTTCTTGCTGGTGTTCTTTGCGATGATGACTTTGCGCATGATCCCGACCTCTGGGCAAATCAGCAAACTGCCCACCAGCAGCACGGCCAGTGCCATCCCGCCACCGAAATTGATGGTGGAAATTCGCTCCAGCGGTCAGTTATTGGTCGAAGGTCGTGAGGCGGAACCTGCTGAGATCACGGCCTTGGTCAAGTCGCGCGATCCAGCCAACCTGGCAGTCACCATAGCTGGCAGTGACGATGCTTCGATGCAGCACCTGATGAAAGCGGTGGATGCTGTTCGGTTGGGCGGCGCGACTCAAATTGGTCTGGCTGCCAAACAGGTCTCGCGTTGAGCATGTCAGTCTCTGTCCCTGTCTGGTCACCCACGTCCAAAAGTCAACCCAAAGGTATTTGGACTTCACTCGGTTCTGCGCTGCTGATTGAACTGGGACTGGTGGGCGCGCTTATGGTGTGGGTGTTGATGAACCCACCCCAAGAGTTGCAAGAGGTGATTCCATTGGTCATGTCGATGCTCGAAGAGCCTAAAGTCGAAAAGCCATTGCCTCCCAAACCCCCTGAAGTCAAACCACCTCCCATGCCCGCCAAGGTGGTGCCACAACTGAAAACGCCGGTGCCAACCAACCCAGTTCCCGCAGAGGTGCGTCCGGTTGAGGAACCCACGCCCCCCGCAGTGGCCAAACCGACGGCATTTTCAACGCCCATTGCAACGCCTCCGCCACCACAACCGCCTGCACCTGTCGTGGCGAGTCCACCCCCACCCTCGGTGGATCCAGCGATTGCCTACAACAGCAAGTTGGCTGCCGCCGTGCAAGCCGCATTTGTGGTGCCCGGACCTGCGAGCGCTTTGGGTTTCAAAGGTCGGGCCCGCGTTGAGTTTCATTTGCGTGATGGTGTAGCCAGTAACGCCAAAATCATCCAACCCAGCGGCTTGGGTGCCGTGGACCGCGCTGCGCTCAAAGCGGTTGAGGTTGCTGCCTTCCCAGCACCTCCGGCGGCTCTGGCCGGCAAAGAAGGCGTCTATCAAATTTGGGTGGCTTGTTATTAATTTGCATCCCTATGGGGACTGCCAAGGTGTTTATGAAAAATAATCTGCTGCGCCATCTGGGCGCTTGTGTTGTTGTGCTGTCTACCACCAGCCTGGCGTGGGCTTCGGATCTGGCTGCGGTCTTCACCGTGCAGGCGCCGCAAGGTCAGTGGGTTGTGCGCGCCATCACGCACGCAGCCCAATGCCCGAGCATTGCTTGGGATGGCCAAACGCCTGTCACTATGCAAGTGCGTGCGCCGCAAGCCACGGTCGCTGTGCGAAGTGACGCTGCTCAATCCGACAGCAAGCCTTCGGTTTTTGATGTGACCACATGTGAGGCCTCCTGGCCATCGCAAGCCCAATCGGCCAAGGTCGATGGACAAGCAGTGCCGAAACCGCCCAAGAAAATCAACCGTATTTTGATCGTGGCCGATACCGGCTGCCGTTTAAAGGCATCTGAAAACGCCTTTCAAGATTGCAACGATGCCGACAAATGGCCGTTTGCCCAAGTGGCCCGCAGTGCAGCCATGCGCCAAGCTGATTTGGTGGTCCACATCGGCGACCTCCATTACCGTGAAAGCCCTTGTCCGCAAGGGAACGCGGGTTGCAGTGGCGCAACGTGGGGCTATGGATGGGATGCGTGGCGGGACGATTTTTTTAAACCCGCGGCGCCCTTGCTGGCCAGCGCACCGTGGCTGTTTGTGCGTGGCAACCATGAGTCTTGCTTTCGTGCAGGCCAGGGTTGGTTTCGTTTTGTAGACCCCTTGCCTTGGACCGCTGAACGCAATTGCAATGAGCCTGCGAACGACATGCTAGGCGACTTTTCTGAGCCCTATGTTGCGGCAGTTTCAGAGCGCACCCAGTTCATCGTTTTTGACTCTTCTAAATCCAGTGGAAAACCTTATAAAACCAATGATCCCGTCTTTGTGAAATACCAAGCCCAGATGAAAACGGCTACGCACTTGGCCACTCTCAAGCCTGAGAATTTTTTCATCAACCACCATCCTTTGTTGGCGGCAACGCAAGGCAAAGATCTGCAAGATGTCAAACCTGTTGGCAGTGGGGGCTTGCAATCGGTCTTTGGTTCGCTTGAGCCGGATCGATTGTTTCCAGCGGGTGTGAGTGTGGCCATGCATGGCCATGTGCATTTGTTTGAAGCCCTGAGTTTTCAGTCTAACCATCCTGTTTCTTTGGTGATGGGCAATTCTGGCTCTATGAACGAAGGCTTTGCACCTCAAACCATTGCGCCCACTGATCGGGTGTACAAAGATGCCGTTGTGGACGACTACGCATCACGCTCTGAATACGGTTTTGCGACACTCGATCGCATGACAGATGCCACCCCCGACTATTGGCAACTCACGGAATACACGCCACAAGGCCAGCCCGTGATTCAATGTCGGATTCAAAATGGTAAAAGCCGTTGCCAAAACATAGGAACGAAATGAATCTGTCAGATGAAGCTGTGTATGACCGTAGGACCGTTATGCTGCACTGGACAGTGGCCTTTTTGGTCATCGGATTGTGGATCGCAGGACAGTGTATCAACCTCATGCCCCGTGGCACACCCAAAATCATGTTCCGCAGTGCACACATTGCCTTCGGGGTGGTGCTGACGCTGTTTTGGATCTACCGTATTTACTGGAGGGCATTTCGAGGTGTCAAACTGAGTTCCATGCAAGCGGGCCGGCTTGGCCGGTTCAGTCGTGGATATCACCCCTTTCTTTACGCATTGATCGGCTTACTCGCACTGTCTGGCTTGGCTGCTGTCTGGATCCGTGGCGATAACTTGTTCGACCTTTTCATAGTGCCTGCCTTCGACCCCGGTAACAAAGAACTGCGTCGAAACGCGGTCCAATTACACGAGTGGTTGGCCAATGGTTTGTTGGCTGCAGCTGCGCTGCACCTGTTCGCAGCACTTTGGCATCACTGGAAACTCAAAGACGGTTTGCTCAATCGCATGTGGCCAAACCGCCACTGAGGCAAGCCAACTGTAGGCTTGTATTTTTGAGAGGTGTCACCAAGCTTTCATCACCTCACGTCATCCTAGCCTTGCAGCAATTCGCTGTTTATCTGATGGAGCTTTTATGACGAATGGACACACACTTGTTTCTGAAAACCATGTGGAGAACGAGTTGCTGGATGAATATTTGGAAGATGGTGGCGAAGAATTTGAAACTTTAGGTGAGTACCACCGCATGGCCGCTGTGCATTACTCACAAGCTGCAAAACACCACACTTTGGCAGCAGATGCGGATGACCATGGGCACGAAGAGTCTCGCAATTCACATGCTTTCTTGGCCTATCGGCACCAATTGGTGGCGAACCAATATGCCGAAATAGCCGTGATTGAAAGCGATGATTTGGGTGAAGAAGTGGAAATTTCAATAGAGCCTGTGACCTGAGGCAGGGGATCAGAGGACAATCATGAAAAGGAAAATACGCACCGTATTTTCCTTTTTTATTTTGTATTTTAGGAAGCGTTAAATTGAACAGATATTGGGCGTCGTTATTGACATTTTTTTTGATTTTCAGTGTGCTTTTGTTCTTTCCGCTGTTGCCTTTATTGGCTTCAATGGTATTTTGGCAAAAGCATTTTTTTATAAATTACATCCAAACATTGAAAAAAATAGGGCGCCACATGCAGGCCATGCGAGAGGGGCCTGCCTTGCATTACTTTGCCGATGTCATGGGGCGCGCCAGTCAAGTCTCGGAGGTCATGGGCGGCAGTTGCGTGCAATGTGGCAACTGCTGTATGAACAAGCGCTGCATGTTCTTACAGCCGATTGAGGACGGTAAATTCCAATGCGGCATTTACAGTTCGCCGCTACGGCGTTTTTCCAATTGCGGTTCGTTTCCGCTCAATGCCTATGACATTGAGCGTTACGAATGCCCCAGCTATTTTGTGATACCGATTGCAGTGGCTAAGCTGGATTGAGTCTTCAAGCGAAGGTGCGCTTGAGCGTGGCCGCTGACACGGTCACGGTTTTGCCCACTGTGGCTTTGTAGGTTTTGGACTTGACGGTGTCCATGAACATGAATTCACCTTTGATGTCGGTGTTGGTCACGGTCATCAAGAGGTAACCACGGCGGTTCAGGTCTGTGTAATTGACGTCGTCGATCAAGCCCAAGCCTGTACCGAATGTGCCTTGCGCCGCAGGGTTGCCGCTGCCGTCCACATAGGGACCAAGGGTGCCCAGACCCACGCTCTCAAAGCCGGGGGCTGTGACCGAGGTGGTGGCAAATTCAACGCCAATGGTTGCAGTACCGTCCAAGGAGGTGAGGTTGTTGCACCAGGCGTTATGGGAGTCGCCGGAGAGCACCACCAGTTTTTTGCCTGTGGCTTTGACGGTTTGCAACAGGGTTTCGCGCTGGATCGGATAGCCGTCCCATGAATCCATGTTGTAGGGCAGGCGAGGTTGGGCGAGCAAGCCTTTTTGGGTCGCTGTCAGTGCCGCAGGCGCAGCGGCGTTGGTGGCCTTGGCCGTGATGAAGTCTGTCAATGCATTGCCGAAAGCGGTGGCGCTGACGGTCTGGGCTTGCACCACGGTCACCGGAAACCACATTTTGCCCATGATGTCCTGGTTGCCCACGATTTGCCAAGTGGCTGTCGACTTGGCGATGTTGGTGGCCAACCAGGTGAACTGGGTGTCGCTGATCATTTTGTTTGCAGCATCCGGAAAGACGCCATTGACCGGCGTCAAACCCGCCAAATAATCCGCATAAGTGTAGGGCTGCACTTTGGGGTCTGAAGGATCACCGTAGTAGCCGTATTTTTGTTTGGTGCGGCCTTCGATGCGTGTGTCGAGCATGTGCAGGCTGAACAGCGTGCCGAAATCAAAATTGCGGTAAATCTTGAGCAGGTTGGTCGCGTCGGGTGTGCGGATTGGCATCCACTCGTGGTACGCGCGGGCCGCCGTGTTCTTGCGGTCAATCCACGGACCTTGCGTGGCTGTGTTGTGGTTTTCTGCGCCGTCCATGTAGGCGTTGTTGGCAAACTCATGGTCGTCCCAGACTGTGATCCAAGGCATCTTGGCGTGCAGGGCTTGCAAAGCCGGATCCGAGCGGTACTTGGCATAGCGGGTGCGGTAGTCGCTCAAAGTCACGATGTCATTGGCGGGGCTGGTCACGCGGTCGAGTTTGACGGCGTCGGCATTGCCAAATTTGGTGGCGTCTGCGCCATATTCGTAAATGTAGTCACCCAAGTGCAGCGCAAACTCAGCGCCTGAAGCGGCAGCGGCGTCGTAGCTGTTGAAGTAACCTTCTGAATACAACGTGCAAGAGAACACCGCGAATTTCACGGATGTAGCCGTGGAAGCTGGCAGTGTGCGCGTGGTGCCCATAGGGGATGTGGCGCCTGTGCTGTCAATGAAGCGATAGAAGTAGGTGTTGCCTGCAGCCAAGCCGGTGACGTCCACTTTGGCGGTAAAGCCTGCACTGGCCAAGGCATTCACGGTGCCTGTGTTGACCATGCTGGTAAAGCTCGCGTCTTTGGCGATTTGCCACTGCAAGGAGACGTCATAGTTTTGGTCTTTGACCTTGGCATGAGTCCACAATATTACGCTGCTGGTTAAAGGGTCGCCACTGGCCACCCCATAATTGAATTCAGCAGGGTCTGTGGAAGAGGCGCCGCATGAAGCCAAGGCTACAGCGCTGGCTGAGCTTGCTGTGGTGGTCAAAAATCGGCGACGTGAATTGAAAAATTCTGTGGACTTTTCTTCAAAAGATGGGGTCATTTTGGTGCTCACTTGGCGTTAAGAAAATCAGTGACTTCCAACAAAATCATTTCGTTGTCGTCGGCTTTATTGGGAAGGCGGCTGCTGGAAAAAGGCAAGTTGTTGTCATTGCCCACCACAATGTGTTTGGCATCGACAATGTCGACGTTTTCAATGGTGAAGAAGGGAAAGGTGAACACGCCGTTGTCCAGCGGTTTGCGGGCCAGTTTGTTCGGGTCTGCAATGTTCATCAAGTCGATGTAGCCGATCTTGCGCACAGGACCGCCCACATTGCTGTCATTCATTTCAATTTTTTAGACCCGCTTGAATTGCGCCAAATCATGGAAGCAATCGGTCCGTTTTTGTCCGGCAGGGCAAGCGTTGGCGGCTGTGCCTTCGCCGTTGTCGCGCTCGATGATCAAGCCCGTGGTGGCGTCAATCATGTTGAAGTCACCAATGGCATGGTGGTTGGCTTCGAGCATGTATTTCCAGTGGCGGCCAGTCCACTTTTCGGTGGCAATGTCAAACTCCAATACGCGCAGGTAGTGTTTGCCATGAATGTTTTCAAAAGACTTGGTCCCTGCATTCCATACGGGGCCTTCCAGCAAGGGGTAAAGTTTGAGCCCATCCTTGGATGAAGCCATACCTTCAAAACCTTTTGAACGGCGAATTTCAAAAGGCGTTAAATCGGCCGGAAAACCAGGCGTAGTCAGGGCGGGGTGGTCTGGCGAGCGCACGACTTTGCCATCCACCAGGGTTTCAAACACAGCCAAGACTTTGCCTTTCAAATCGGCTTTGATCAGGTAGGGGCCAAACTCATCACCAATCCACAAGTTCTGGCCAACGATCTGAAAGCTCTCCGTATCGAAGTCAGAGCCTGTCAGGTAGCGCTCAGGCGTGCCTTCATGAACAATGCGAAAAGGCACTTTTTTGTCCGGGTCATGCAAAAAAGTAGTCGACAAACGCTTGAAGTCACCTGATTTGAAATCGATGCTGTAGTGATTCAAATACAGCATGAAATCGGGTGAATTGGCTTTAGAGCCAGCACCGTTGTCGGTCAAGACCCAGAAGCTGCCATCGCGCATGCGCTGGATGCCCGAATGGCCTTGCTGAGGCTGACCTGAGAATGGCAAAAATACGCCCGTTGGCCTACCGGCTGAAAGACCTTCCACGCTGCCTGTTTTTTCGACACGTTGACCGGTTGTGAATTTGCCACTGGATTTCAAATCGGCCGGTGCATCTGCTGGCGCAGCCAAATAAGAAGCTGCAGGTAGCAAGGCGTGACCTGCCAAGTTGGCAGGAAATACGGTTTGCGCATGCGAAAAGCTGGCTGTTAAAGCCAAACCCAGCAAGCTTGAATAAAAGCGAATAGATTGCGGCACAGTTAATCCTTTTGTTGATGAGTTTGCGGGCCCTCAGGTCTGCAACAAATAGGATTGTTAAGTGTCTTTATGACGATGTGATGGAGAAAAAATGTCAGTTTGATATTCGCTGTAATCAAATTTTCACACAGCGCTGTTAATTTCCAAGGTCTGTAAACGTCTTTGCTGCTTTCAGCGGTCTCATACTGCATGTCCCTTTTGAACCGCCTTTCTGCCTTGCTCCTCTGCGGCGTGGTCGTTTTGTCTCTTTCTGCATGTTCTTTGCGTCAACATTTGATTCGCCAAGCCGCAGACGAAATGTCGCAGCAATCGGTTGATGAAGAAGACATTGGTTTAGCGCGTGAAGCGAGTGCCTTTTACCTGAAGCTTTCAGAGTCCTTGCTCCGTGCAGTGCCAGGGCATGTGGCATTGGCTCAATCGGTGACCAGCGGATTGACGCAATATGCGTATGCATTTTTGTCAAATGAGGCCGATCGCCTTGAGTCTCACCAACTTCAGCAAGCGCAAGTCTTGCGTGTTCGAGCTGCACGCATGTTTGAGCGTGCCCAAAAGCAGGGATGGGCAGCTTTGAGCTTGCGTCATCCTGAAATGCCAAGTCAATTGCTTTCAATAAATGCCGGTACAGCCTTGCGCCTTCAGCCTGACGAAGTGGGTTTGGCCTATTGGACAGCGGCGGCATGGGGTGGGCAAATTTCCTTGTCTAAAGACGCACCGGATGTGGTCGCCGATCTGCCCTTGGTGGTGAACTTGGCGACATGGGCATGGCAATCCAATCCGACCTATGGCGATGGTGCATTGGCCAGTTTGATGGGCACTTTGGAGTTGTCCCGACCTGGAGGGTCGCGCTCGCGTGCCTTGGCCTATTGGGATCAAGCCATTGAAATCAGTGGTGGTCAAAGTCCTGGGCCCTATGTTGCCAAGGCCGAAGGTTGGGCTGTGGATCAACAGGATCGAGCCGCATTTGAAGCCTGGCTGAAAAAAGCGATACAGGTCTCTCAAGGCAAACGTGATCTTTCCAACCAAATCATGCGTGAACGCGCACAGTGGCTTTTGAGCATTGCCGATGATATTTTTTAAGGATACTTGCATGAAGTTCAGCGTCAAACGCAGGTGGGTATGGGGTTTGGCGCTGGCCAGTGCCATGTTTCAACCTTTGGCATGGAGTGCGGAAAAGCAATTGCGCATTGGCAGTTTAGTGCCTAAAAATTCTCTGTATCACCGTCAGATCCTTGAACTGGGTGAGGTTTGGAAAAAAGGGCAAGAGGGCACCCCAAAATTTGGTGTGTTCACCGATGGCAGCCAAGGCGGTGAAGCTGAAATGACGCGGCGCATGCGCATTGGCCAACTTCAAGGTGCCTTGCTTTCCGTGGTGGGCTTGCGCGAAATTGAACCCAGTGTGGCCGCGCTTCAGGCCATGCCCTTGCTGTTCAAAACGTGGGAGGAGGTGGACTATGTGCGCGAAAAAATGCGCCCCGCCATGGAAAAGAAATTTTTTGACAAAGGTTTTGTGGTCTTGTCTTGGGGTGATGCGGGTTGGGTTCGGTTTTTTTCCAAAGAACCTGCAGCACGGCCTGATGATTACAAGAAAATGAAGTTTTTTGCCTGGGGCGCAGAAGCCGACCAGCAAGAAATCATGAAGAGCTTGGGTTACACCCCTGTGCCCTTGGAGCCCACAGACATTTTGCCTGCGATACAGACTGGCATGATCAGTGTGGTGCCGTCTACGCCTTATTTTGCCCTGGCCACGCAGATCTACAACACGGCGCCTTACATGCTTGAAATCAATTGGGCGCCGATTGTCGGGGCCTTGGTGGTCACTCAAAAGACTTGGAATGACATGTCGCCTGAGCTACAAGCTTCGATGCGTGCGGCCAGCGAAAAAGCCGGTGTGGTGATCCGTGGGCAAGCCCGAAAAGAAGTGGATGAAGCCGTGGATGCCATGAAAAAACGCGGTTTGAAAGTGACCCAACCTACACCTGAACAAATGCAAGAATGGAATGCGTTGGCTGACAAGTTGTACCCGCGCATTCGCGGCACCATGGTGCCTGCGGACACCTTTGATGAGGTGATGATGCACCTCAAGACCTTTCGTGCCGGGCGCGGTAAATGATGCGCTGGGCATGGGGCCGCTTAAGCCATGTGGACAATGGCTTGGCCAGTGTGGCCCTGGTAGGCATGGCCTTGATCCCCATGATCGAAATGCTGCTGCGGCCCTTGCATGGCAAAGGCATCGACAATGCGTCGGTCTTGGTGCAACACTTGGGCTTGATGGTGGCCATGATGGGCGCGGTGGCCGCAGAGCGCAATGGCCACTTGTCCAGCTTGGGGCTGGGCACAACACTGAGCGCTGAGCTGCAAGCCAAGCTGCATGCTGGGGGGCGTGCCGGTGCGGCCATGCTCTCAGGCATGTTGTGCGTGGCCAGTTGGAACCTGGTGAGCAGCGAAATGGCCAGTGGTCAAACACTCTCTTATGGCTTGCCGCTGTGGTGGATGCAGGGATTTTTGCCTCTCGGATTTGGTTTGCTCGCTTGCAAACTGGCTTGGCGCAGTATTCAAGCACCCGTGTGGCGATTGCTTGCGACGCTTATTTATCCCTTGGCAGGTGGTGTGGTTGCGCTGAACATGGACCTGCAGTCGCTGCCCTTGTCCTTCGGGGCCTTGGTGTTGTTGGCGCTCCTGTTCATGGGCGCGCCGATTTTTGCGGTATTGGGCGGTTTGGGCTTGTTGTTGCTGGGCCACGAAGGTTTGCCATTGGCTGCAATGGCTTTATCGCATTACCAAATCACGGTGAATCCTTCTTTGCCGGCATTGCCTTTGTTCACACTGGCTGGTTTGGTGTTGGCAAAAACAAAGGCTTCTGAACGTTTAAGCCAGGTGTTTGTGGCTGTGATGGGCGGCGGGCCGGTGGGCACGGTGCTGGCCGTGGCTCTGTTGTGCTCCTGCTTTACCGCTTTGACCGGCGGCAGTGGCGTCACTATTTTGGCCTTGGGCGGATTGCTCTTGCCTTTGCTCAAGGCGGCCGGTTATCCCGAGCAGCGCGGTATGGGCTTGGTGACCAGTGCGAGTGCCTTGGGCGTTTTATTGGCGCCATCGGTTCCTTTGATCATGTTCGCCATCATCGCGAAGGTGCCCATCAACACCATGTTTTTAGCGGGCTTAATCCCTGCCGTGGTGATGGTATTTTGCTTGGTGGTTTTTGGCGGCTACTTGCCAATGAATCGATCTGCGCATCCATCACAAACTGCAGAGGCTGTGCTCCCAGTGAGAGGCCATGTGGCCGCCACAGTGTGGCGAGCCAAGTGGGAGTTATTGGCGCCGGTGGTGGCGATCGGTTCCTTGGTCAGTGGCTTGACCACGCCAACCGAAAGCGCCGCCTTGACTGCAGTTTATGCCGTGGCTACACAAGCATTCGCCCATCGTGAGTTGGGTTGGGTGCGCTTGTCGGAATGTTTGAGTCAAACTGTGCAACTCATAGGCGGTGTCATGCTCATCATGGGCATGGCGCTGGGTTTGACCAATTACCTGATCGATGCAGGTGTGCCAGATATTGCCACTGATTGGGTACAAAGTATCACGCAAAACAAATATGTTTTTTTACTGGCCTTGAATGTATTTTTGTTCTTTGCCGGTGCGTTGATGGAAATATACGCCGCCATTGTCGTCTTGGTGCCATTGCTGCTGCCATTGGCGGTGAGTTATGGCATTGACCCGATTCACTTTGGCATTATTTTTCTGGCCAATTTAGAAATGGGTTTTTTGTGTCCACCAGCGGGCATGAACATTTACTTTGCCAGTGCGGTTTTCCAAAAGCCATTGCGCGAAGTGGTGGCTTCGGTGCTGCCCGCTGTGGCGGCCATATTTGTGGGGACTCTGGTGCTGTCTTGGCTACCGGTGTTGGTCACAGGTTTGCCTGAATTGATAGGCGGCCACTGAAATGCCGCAATCACTTTATTCGAAACCACAAATTGGACCGTTTCACTCAAACCGAATGAAAGCGGTCCACTGGGACTTTAATCAGCGTAATCTGAAAAGACTTTTGGCGTGTATTTGTTGATGTTTTTCCACTCGGAAGGAATGTCCTTCAAGGCTTGAGGACTCATGGTGATTTTCAAAGTACGAGTGCCTATAAAGTTGCCTCGCTCAATCACCAAAGGGATGGCATTCTTAAAGTCAATCAAAATCCGCAGGTAATTCTCTTTGTCGCTTCCTTCATACCATTTGGCATCGGGTACTGAACTGGCTCTTTCTGTGGGTTTCAGCGCAGCGTATTCTTGAGGCGTCATCATGTAGTAGGCACGCTCCCATGAACCGTCAAAGCCAATCGATGGGTATTCTGATTTGGGAATGCCAATGCGCACTTTGTCATCGGGTTGTACAAAACTCAAGCGCAACTGGTCTTTGTCCAACTCCACCAAGCGCGCGCCTTCCAGGGGGTCAAAGTGTTCATGGCCTGTACCCGTGGTGTGTTTTTTCTTAGGGGGCACAACGCTGGGAATTACGCGCTCTATCCATGCAGCCGAGCCTTTTCGAACGAAGTGCTCATCCAGATATGTGGTGCGTATGACACCGTCATTGCCAATGACTTTGGTCTGGGTATTCATTTTTACATCCAGATCGACTTGTTTGGAAAAGTTGAACTTCCCATCTCCTTTACTTTGTGCAATGGCGGTCGTTCCGATCAAAAAAAAGGCAATAAACAGAGCTGAAATTTTTGAAATATTCAAGGTCATGGTGTGTTGAATTAAAAGAAAAAAAGGTACTCCGAAGAGTACCCTGAAAGTTTACTTGGAGAGTAAATGAATTAAAAACCGAAAGCTGATTTTAAAAGAGGGTACACATTGATGTTGGGCATGGTGCCTTTGAAGGTCTGCGCTGCTGCACCTGCGGCAAACAACATTACATCGCCAGAACCGTGTGTCTCACCGCCCGCAGAGGAGCGCACAACACCTTCTTGAAAGTAGCCGCCATCCACGTTGAAGACGTTCGCTGATTTGTAGGTGCCCACACTCTTGGCTTGTGCTGAAGTGACAGTGCTGCGAACCTTGGGGCGGTTGGGGCTTTGACCAAATACCAGGGTGGTGTAGGTGTTGCCATCGGCATCCAAAGAGGGCTTGCCGTCTGTGCCTGTTACCACGTCCAGCATGTTGTTGCCAATCTTGGAGTAACCATTGAAGGCCATGGTGTGGTCATGGTCAGCGGTGACAATCACCAGGGTATTGGACAGGTCTACTTTGCTCAAAGCCATTTTGACGGCATTGTCAAAAGCAACCGTGTCTGCCAAAGCGCGGGCTGCGTTGGTGCCATGCAAAGCATGGTCAATGCGTCCGCCTTCGACCATCAAGAAGTAGCCGTTGGTGTTTTTGGACAACACATCGATGGCTTTGGAAGTCATCTCAGCGATGCTGGGCTCGAGGGCTGGATTGCGGTCCAGTTCGTAGCTCATATGGACATCGTCTGTGGCTTGGTCAAACAAGCCCAACAGCTTGGCGCCAGCAGCAGTGGGTGCTGCCAACATTTGGTCTTTGTTGGTGACGTAGGTGTAACCCGCCGTCTTCATGAGTCCGACCATGTCAGTGCCGTCAGGTCGACCGGCTTGCTGCTCGTTGGTGCCAGTAGCATTGACGGGCACAAAGTAACGGCTGCTGCCACCCAAGATTACGTCCACACCTTTGCCTAAAGCGGTGTTGTAGCTCTTGCTGCCGGGTGTGAGTTGCGCTGCAATTTCATATTCGGCGTTGCGGTTACATACGTGCGCGTAATTCACTGCCGGTGTGGCGTGCGTGATGCGTGCGGTGCTGACCACGCCAGTGGCTTTGCCTTTGGCAATGGCCTGTTCCAGAATGGTCGCAACAGGCTTTCCGTTGCTGCCGTCGGTTTTGCAGTTGTTGATCCAGGAGCCACTCTTGGGAAACGCTGGATCGGTGGAGGGGGACGTGGGGTTGGTGTCGGCCGTCATCGAGATGACGTTGTTCTTCATGCGCACACCCGTGATGTAGCCGGCCATGCCGGGAGCAGAGTCAGTGGTTTGCGCATCGGCCGCATAGGTGCGGATTTTGGCAGCGTAGGGCATGGTGTCCATGGCCAACTTGCCCTTTTCGCCATAACCATAGATGCGTGCAGCGGTAACCACCACGGGGCCCATGCCATCACCCAAAAAGAAGATCACGTTTTTGGCTTCACCAGCGGCTTGTGCCGTCAAAGAGAGAACGCTGAGTGTGGCTGCCAAGAGGCTTGCAATTGTTGTCTTGTTCATGATTTACTCCTAGAGGCAATTTAAAAACCGAGTGCTTTAACAATCAATGGGAAAACAGCAATGTTTTCCAGATTGCCTTTGAACAAACCTGCGTTCATGCCAATGGCACCCAACCACACATCGCCACCACCGTGGGTTTCACCTTCGGCACCCGTCCGAATGGCCGCTTCTTGCTGGTAATTGTTCGCGCCTGTGATGGCATCGGTCAGTGGCGTCATGGCCGCTCGGTCGGTGACACGGTTGGGACCATTACCGAAGGCCAACACACTGAAGGTGGCACCATCTGCGTCTTTGGCTGGTGTGGTGGGTGTCAACCACTGCTTGAGCACGCCCAAGATGCCTGCATTGGTTGATGTGGTTTTACCGGTCAAAGCAGAATACCCTTGCATGACCATGGTGTGGTCGTGGTCGGCAGTCACCACGATCAGGGTATTTTTCAAATCAGGGTCTGTTAATTTGACTTTGGCAATGGCGGCGGCAATGGCGTTGTCAAAAGCGATGGTGTCTTGCAAAGCACGCTTGGCGTTGGTGGCATGCAGAGCGTGGTCGATCCGGCCACCTTCCACAACCAGCGTATAGCCATTGTTCTTTTTAGCGGCCAAGATGTCCATGGCCTTGGTGGTCATTTCAGCCAAGCTGGGCTCGACCGCGGGGTTACGGTCCAGGTCATAAGACATGTGGCCACCAGAGAATGAGGCATCAGCCACACCTTGGTCAAACAAAGCCAAGAGTTTCGTCGTGGCAGTCACTGGAACGGCATTGAGGCTGCTTAAATCGCTGGCGAATGCGTAGCCTTGGGTCTTCATTTCGTTGATCAGATTGCGGCCATCGGGGCGACCTGCCTTCTCGAGCGCGCTGCCAGCTGCGTTAAACGGGATGAAGTATTTGCTGTTGCCGCCCATCATGACGTCCACGCCGTTGACCAATGCGTTGTTGTAGCCGGCACCACCGGGGACGGCTTGGCGTGCGATCTCGTATTCAGCGTTGCGGTTGCACACGTGTGAGAAAGTGGCCGCCGGTGTCGCGTGCGTTAAGCGCGCTGTGGTGACAATGCCCGTGCCCATATTTTTGGTTTTGGCCAATTCGAGCAAAGTTTGTACGGGTTTGCCGTTGGTGGCTGTGCAGTTGTTAACGGTGTTGGAAACACCAGATGCGGCGTCTTTACCGGGGCTGACGGATGTGGTGTCAGAAGACATGGAAATCACGTCTTGGTTCATTTTCACGCCGGTCATGTAAGCGGACATGGAGGGCGCGCTGTCCGTGACTTGATAGTCCTGGGAAAATGTTTTGATGAATGCCGTTTCGGGCAATTTGTCCATCGTCAGTTCACCTTCTTCGCCGTAGCCGTAAATACGAGCCGCTGTTTGCACAGTAATGCCCATACCATCACCCAAGAAAAAGATGACATTCTTTTGAGGTGTTTCGCTTGAGGAGCCGCATGCGCTCAGGAGGCCGATCGTGGCCACTGCAAGCAAAACAGATCGATAGTTTTTCATGGTTTACCTTGTTAAAAAATAAGAATTCATGAGCGCAATGTAGAGGTGATGAATGAAAGTTTGATGACAGATGCGCTTGAGATTAAAGTTTCACTCGTTTTCAATTGAGAGAGTTACTTCGCGGGTGTTGTCCCAAAAAAAACCTGCCGCATTGCTGGGGCAGGTTTTCAAAAAGGTGTTTCGTTCCTATAACGTAGTTTGTTTCGACATTTCGAGCAGAGCCAGTTTGGTCTCATCGCCCAATCGTTCAATCCAAGCCAGAAAGGCGTTGTAAATCACAACACAAATCAATGCTGCACCAATGCCCATGGCTGTCGCCAACAGCGCCGTACCAATGCCGGCGCTCACACCCTGGGGGTCTGAAATGCCGGACTTGGCCAATGCGGTGAAAGTGTCAAAAATACCCAAGATCGTTCCCAGCAAGCCCAACAAGGGGGCTGCAGTGACGATGGTGTCGAGCATCCACAAGCGTTGCGTTAATTTGTGCTGAACACGAATGTAAGCTTGCTCGGCTGCATCGTCAGCAATTTTTTGAGAGGCTGTCGCATGCAGCCCGTGGGTGAAAGCCGCCACAATCATGGCACCCACATCGCCCGACCTGAAGTCGGGCAATGCGCGGCGCTCATGCAGTGACTGCAACAGGCTTTGCAATTGGCGATGGGCGTGGGTATAAAAAATACTCCGTTCGACCGCCAAAAATAAAGCCAAGACCAGCGCCGCGTACAGCAAGTACAACGACGCGTCGTGCATGAAAAGCATCATCCCATCAACCTCAGAAATCCGAACGCAAAGTCACACTGACGAAACGCGGAGCACCGATGTAATAAGACGGGTTGGAGCCCGCCAAAGTGCCCAAAGGCAAGGCGCGCACGGTAAATTGCGAACCGCTGGGTGAGGAGATGCGTTGGTAATCGGTGTTGGCCAGGTTGTCCACGTTCAGGCGCACTTCAGGTGTCTTGAAGAAGCCGGAGCTGGGGAACTTGTAACCGGCTGCCAAATTCAGCAAAGTGTAGCCATCCATTTGCTGGTCGTTGACCAAAGTGGAGAACGCTTTGCCCGTGTATTTGGCGGTCAATTGACCGAACCAAGGACCTTCTTTGTAGCTCACAGCCATAGCTGCCATCCACTTGGGTGTATCAGGCATGCTCTTGCCAGCAGTTGCTTCTGTCAAAGTAGAAGACAACTTCAGGTCTTGCTTCATCATGCTTTCGGTATAAGTCATGGAGCCGTACAAAGAGAAGTTCTTGTTCAACTTCTGACCGGCTTCCAGCTCGATTCCCTTGAGGGTGACATCGCCCACGTTGTAGTCCACCGACAGTGCGGTAGCAGGGTCAAAGGCTGATGCAATGCGGTTCCTGTAGTTGACCAAAAACACCGAACCCGACAAGGTGGTGGTGTCGGTTTGCATGCGGTAACCTAAGTCCATGTTGGTCGATGTTTCCATATTGACCGCGGGGTTGCGCAGCGTGGCGCCTGTCAAGACGCCATTGACCACGGTGCCGCCTTGCAGCAGGTTCTGGAAGCTGAAATTGCCAGGCGCCTTGAAATTTTCTGCCACGTTGAAGAACACGGACTTTTGGGTGTCCAGATTGTATTTCACGCCCGCGCTGGGCAAGAACTTGCCATAGCTGCGTTTGATTTGGTAGTCCGCGTCAGAGCGACCTGTTGCGGAGGTGGATTGTGCGTTGGCGTAGTTGGTGAAGTCACGGTCGATGGTGGAGTTGCGTCCACCGATTTGCAACATCAACTTGTCGTTCATCAAAGCAATGGTGTCTTGTGCGTACAAAGAGCTGCCAGTGCTGATGGTTTTCCAGTCACGTGCTTGAAAGGCCTGACCGTCAGGGCGCTGCAAGTAAGCGGATGGATTGTCGAGCCAGGTGTTGGAAGAGTTGCCGTTGTTGTCAAAAGCGACACGCGGGCCGGTTTGACGGTGATTGGCACGCTCATACCAGTAGCCCGCATTGATGGTGTGGTTGTCAATTCGGTAATTGGCCTTGAAGGTCACGCCGGGTCGGTTGGTTTCGGTCACGCTGCTGCCGTAGGCCAATACTTTGTCCAAAGTATCGCCATCGCCATTGAGGTCTTTCAAGCGGGTCACGTTGGTGCCGGTGCCGCCTTCAGACAGTAATTGAATTTGACCTCCACCTGTTCCATAGCCATACCAGTAGTAAGGCTCGGCGCTCAATGTCAGGTCTTTGTTGACTTTGAATTCAGCCTTGCTGGTGAACAGGTAGTTACGGAAGGGGTTGATGTTGAATTTGTAGTAACCATCAGCAGGCGACACCTCTGTTTGAGCGGTTCCAGCCACTGCGGTCAGGTGTTGTGGTGCGACGGTGCTGAAGTCAAAGTTGCGACCGTATTGCGCGATCTGAGGATTGGTCAGCGCACGAATGTTGTTGTTCAAGGCGTTGTTGTACAACAGGCTGGCGGTCAAAAAAACGTCGGCATTGGGACGAACTTCCACGGCCATGTCGACGTGGTTACGGTCCGCGCCGCCTGCGCCTTTGAACTTGTCGGCAGTGGCTTTGGAGTAAGAAATGAAGGCTTTTGCATCGCTAGGCCCGAATTTACCGGTGTCCAAACGCACAAAAGAACGGCGGTAATTAAGTTGTCCCATGGATTGCGCCGCACGTACACCGAATGTATCTTTAGGGGCGCAAGTGACCATGCCAATGTTGCCACCGGTTGCACCCACGTGCGGGGCATCGGTGTCGGTGGAGCCTTGTGTGACGAAGACTTCGCAGAGGTTTTCAGTGTCTGTGTATTCTTGAGGATAAACAGCAAAGTTACCCGAGTCGTTCACGGGCGCGCCATTGATGGTCATACCCAGCTGGTCACCGGCAAAACCACGTATGCGGATGCCACCGCCAAAAAGACCTGTGGCGTCTTGGCTGAAGGTGTTGACGCCAGGCAAGATATCAATGATCTGGAAAGCGTTGGCCGTGGGATTGACCTTTTCCATGTACTGGCGGTTCACCGAGCTGCGTGCTTTGGGTGTTTCTTCTTGGGTGATCATGCCGGTGTCGGTGCCGCCGGGTTGACCTTCGACATTGATGCGGCCGATATCGGTCGACTGTTGAGCCATCAGCATAGGTGCTGTGAAAGCCATGCCGATCAAGAGTGCCAAACGTTGGGGTTTGAAGCGTTTCATAAAAGACCTCGGTTGAAGTGGAGTTGCAAAAAAATCAATTGAGCGGGACAAAGTCCAGCGTCACGGTGAAACGGTGTTGGGCTTGACCGGGCCAGCTGCCTTCGGGCCATGGGGTGTAGCTGGTGCGGCGCACGGTGGACACGGCAGCGTTGTCCAAGAGGATGGAGTTGCTGCTGCCTTCAATGCCCGCGTCTTGCAAATTGCCATTGCGGTTCAGGACAAACCACACCACGGCCTTGCCAGCGGGGCGCTGCAAACTGGCTTCGCGCCCGGTGGGATAGCGTTTGTTGGCATTGAGCAAGGTGCGGACACTGACGACATACGCGTTTTCAATGGCTGCGCTTGAAGGTGGGGGAGGCGGCTTGGCGGGTTCGGCCACGGCTTGAGACACTGCGGGCGCAGCTTGGATGGGCCTGGTGATCTCGGCCTTGGCGGGTTCGCTGGGTGTCGCTGGCGTTGGTGGCGTCGTGATGGGTGCAACCGGTGATGGCACTGCCAACACGGCGGGTGGGTTGGAAAGAACCGGCGTGGGTTTGCTGGGCGTCAGCACGGGCTTGGGGGGCTGCAAAGGCGTTGCTGGGGCGGGTGGTTGAATTAGCGGCCTGACCGGTTCAGGCGTTAACAGGCTCAGCTCCATCGGCTCTTCAGACAGACTGCGCTGTACCGGTACGATGGATTGAGTCATCAGCCAGATCACAGCCACCATGCACAGAGACACCGCGCTGGAAACGTTGTGCCTTTGGTCATTGAGCCGATCCACCCACATCATTTGCGCTCGCGGGCGGCCAAGGCGACTTTGCCCAAACCGGCAGCCTTGATGGCGTCCATCACGTCGACCAAGGTCTGGACTTCTGCGCCTTTGTCGCTGTTGACGATGACGGCGATTTGCTCTGCGGCACTGGCTTTGGCTTTGATGGCGCTGACCAAGCGGTTCAATTCGACAGCCTGGCCATCCAATTGAATCAAGCCTTCACGGCCTAAGGTCACCACCACTTGTTTGTCAGGCGTCTTCAGGTTTTGCGCTTGTGATGAATTGGGCTGTTGGGTTTTGATGCCCAACGCGGGGATCACGTTGACACTGATCAATACAAAAAAGACCAGCAGAAACATCATCACATCGATCATGGGAATGATTTCGATGCGTGCTTTTTTTCGAGGAGTCTGCTGCCACTGTCGCATGGATAAATTGCCTGTTAATCAACATGACAATTTAAGATTTTTCAATGACATTCTGATGAATCAAGCGGCTTTCAGGCACATTGTTGCAGAGCAGCAACCTCTGATTACTCCAATTGATGGGTGAATTAATACAGGCGTATTCGATCTGTTGATGGCGGTGTCAGACCCGGATTTTTGGCCAGATAGTCGGTCAAGGCATCCACATCCAGATCACCCCCCAAAACATCTGTGCCGCGATTGAAGACAGAAAAAGCATCGCCCCCTGTGGCTAAGAAACTGTTCATGGTCACGCGGTAAGGCGTATTCATCTGCAAAGCTTGGCCCTTGATGCGGATGTCTGAAACGCGCTGTCCGACGGGTTGTTTCAAATCGACTTGGTAAGTCAGTTGGGCTGATGGGAACAAAACGCGTGGCCTGTCTTGGCGGTACTGAGATTCGAGCAGTTCTTTGACCAGTTGGCCGGTGAAAGTTTTAACCGTCAGCGTATTTCCAAACGGTTGAATGCTGAACAGTTGACCGTAATTCACCGCGCCACCGCCTGGCGGCACGATCAAATCTGCTCTGACACCACCGGGGTTCATCAATGCAAAATCTGCTGCGCCTTTATCCACAGGCGCCGTGGCTGCCCATTGGGCATCGGCAATCAGATTGCCCAGAGCCGTTTCGCCGGAGGGGGTGTTTGCGCGTGTGATCGATTGGGGTAAATAGGCGATTTGACGCGCAGCCTGCTCGGCCGATGCGGCCTTGTAGGTGGCCACGATGCGCGCAACTTCAGTGTGAGGAGTGAACTGAGGTAACTGGGTTGTAGGGACAACGCGCACACCGGCCGCGTTGGTAAAGGTTTCGCTTTGGATGATCAGGTTGTAAGCTGACTTGCGGGTCACTTTGCGCTGCAGTGCATCCACCTCCAGTTCGATGTGTGTCAGCAGCGTGCCGTATTGCCCGGCGCTGGTCAGTAAAAAAGGTTTGGCTGGATTGAATTTCTGGTAGTTACAGGCGTAAGCCCGGTGGGTGTGACCCGAGACGATCACATCAAATGCGGTATCTAATTGATTCAGGATGGGGATGATGTCACCGGTCAGACCAGGGCAGTTGGGGTCGTTGGGTCCGCCTTGTACCGTGCCGCCTTCATGGATCACCAAGACCAGTGCAGAGACTCCTTGCGCTTTCAGGATGGGGACTAAGGCATTGGCAGTTTGCGCTTCGGATTCAAATTGAACACCTTTCACGCCTTCAGGGGTGACCATCTGGGGGGTGCCCTTGAGGGTCATGCCAACGAAACCAACCTTGACCTCATGTCCGCCTTGTTTGAATGATTTGATGCCGTAGGCAGGGAACAAGGTCTGACCATTTTCTTTTTTGACATTGGCTGCTAAAAATTCGAAATTGGCGCCAGGAAAGGCGGCATTGACCAGACAGGGCTTGAGCCGGGTGTATTGTTGGCAACCCCCTTGACGCATACGTTGGAGCTCGGCGACGCCCTTGTCAAATTCATGGTTACCAACAGCATTGAAATCAATCCCGATGGCGTTGACGGCTTCAATGGTTGGCTCGTCCAAAAAAAGAGCCGAAATCAAAGGTGTGGCGCCTATCATGTCGCCTGCTGATACCACCGCATGCAATGGGTTCTTTGCTTTAAGTTGTTGTATTGCAGAGGCCAAATAGGCGACGCCGCCTGCTGGAACCTGAATGGAATTCTGATTAAGTTGTTCACGAATTGCCAATTGAGATGGCTCCAAATGCCCGTGTAAATCATTGAATGCCATCAGACTGATGTGCATCACCGCATCTGTCGGCTGATTGCGAATGTGCGTGCACGCGACAAGCCCTAAGGACAGCGAAAGAACAACAAAAATAGATTTGAAAAAGCGAATGCCTAGGTAATTCATGGCGTTCTTTCTATGAGTGCTTGTCCCATTTGTATGCGTTGACCTGTTGCAATGCCACTTGCCAATTGGAAGCCTGTTGGGACAAAAACCAAAATGGTCGAGCCGTGCTGGAACCATCCCATTTCTTGCCCTTTGGCTAATGGAAAATGACAGGGTATTTCATTTGGCCCTCTGTAGTCCAAGTGCAAAAGTAAATTGATGGCGTGAAGTCGCAGACTGGCCACCAAAATAGCTGCAACAGGCACAATGACGAAGGGCGTTCCATCCTGCAAACGCAAGGAAAGCACGGCACGTTCATTTTTGCAAAACAAGCGCTCCACCCGTTTGAGAGCAATCGGATTGACGTTCCATGTGTCGCCTGCAATGTGCGTCACGTGCTCCAGCGTGGCATTTGCGGGGGCATGAAAGCGGTGGTACATGCTGGAGGTCAAACGGAGGGTGACATAGGTGCCATTTTTCAATGAGTGAACCAGCTCGCCGGTTCGAGGCGTGAAGCCCATCAGGCTGCCCAGTGTGTAAGGAAATCCTTTGGCTTGAATGACTTGCGTGGCTTCAATTGTTCCACAGGCACCCACAATGGCATCGCAGGGGCTGCTCAAGATGTCTTCCCGCATGTCAATGGTGCGAGCACCTGGTTTGAGTTCGCGCGTAAAGCAGTCATGCATGCTTTCAAAATGTGTTTTTTGGGCCTCACTCAAATCCAGATCGGAAAATAATTTCCAGATACCAATAGATGCATCTCTGATCCATGGGTTTTTGATTTGACTCCACCAACCCATGAAGCGGGTCAGCGTCATTCTGGGAATACGATTGGTCAACAAGAAGTTCAGATCCTCTTGGGCTGTCAGTCTTTGAATGAAATTCTTCATATTCATTGTTTTGTCACGTAATTTAAATAAAACAAGGGCTTGTCCACTTTTGATTGACCACAACGTGTCTGCCCAACTAGTCCTGTCTTTAAGTGCCATTGCACTCGCTCTGCCTTTTGTCAAAAAACGTTTGGAACTGTCATTGGCAAAACACCCTTCACTGACTGGCCATTCCCGAATGGCCAAGCGGGTGGTTTCATGGCTGCCAGGCTATGGGTTCAATGAGGATCAATTTTTCAATTGCGATGGTGCCTCCAACGCCACAGCCCAAGAACGGCGAAAAGCTTTTTATGTCCTATCAGAAACACTGCAAAATCGACACCCCAAAAGCATTGCCTTAACGGCGCAGGCGCGTGAAGGTATTGCCGATTTGCAATTTACCGGTGCTTACCGTGTCCCTTTTCAGTTCAGTCCCATGGTGCGACAACATTTGAAAGTTGGTGCTTTTATACAGTCTGCTGATGGCGTCTGTGTGACAGACTTGGATGGACAGCGTTTTTACGATTTAACAGGCTCTTACGGCGTAAATGTGTTTGGCGCAGACTTTTACAAGGACTGCATGCGCGAAGGTTCTGCCAAGGTGGAGTCGGTGGGCGCTACCTTGGGGGCTTACCACCCCTGTGTTGAAACCAATGTCGCAAAACTCAAGTCTATTTCGGGTCTGGATGAAGTGTCTTTCCATATGTCCGGTACAGAAGCTGTGATGCAAGCCGTGCGTTTGGCAAGGTACCACACGCGCAGGAAAAATTTAGTGCGCTTTTGCGGCGCATACCATGGTTGGTGGGAGGATGTGCAGCCCGGCCCTGGCAATCCGATGCCGCCCCGGGAAACCTATACCCTGCGTGACATGCATGAACGCAGCCTTCATGTGCTGCGTACCCGAAAGGACATCGCTTGTGTCTTGATCAACCCCTTGCAGGCGCTGCATTTGAACCAAGGCGCCCCGGGTGACTCATCCTTGGTGGACAGCAGCAGGTCTGCGGCGTATGACCGTGCGGTTTATACAGAATGGTTAAAGGCGCTTAGGCAAGTCTGTACCGAGCGCGGCATCGTATTGATTTTTGATGAAGTGTTTTTAGGTTTCAGGTTGGCCAAAGGCGGCGCACAAGCCTATTTTGGAGTGCAAGCCGATATGGTGACCTATGGCAAGACTTTAGGCGGCGGCTTTCCAGTGGGTGTCGTGTGTGGTCGTGCTGATTTGATGAAGCGGTTTCGATCAGAAAGACCCGCAGACATTTGCTTTGCCCGTGGTACTTTCAACGCACACCCTCATGTGATGGGAGCCATGTCGGTCTTTTTAGAAAAAATTGATTCACCAGAAATTGAGTCCATTTATCACAACCTGGATGCCCGCTGGGATACGCGTCGTGAATTGTTCAATACCACCATGGCGAAACATGATTTACCCCTGCGTGCAGCCAACATGTCAAGCGTTTGGAGTTTGTTTTATAAGGAGCCAAGTCGTTATAACTGGTTGCTTCAATACTACCTGCGTGCACACGGTTTGGCTTTGAGTTGGGTAGGAACCGGGCGATTGATCTTTAGCTTGAATTATTCTGACGAAGATTTTCAAGCGGTTTTAGATCGATTTGTCGCTGCTTGCAAGGACATGAATGCGGGTGGCTGGTGGCAGCCAGGTTTGGTGTCTACCAACAAGTCAATCCGCAGACGAATTTTCAAAGAAATGTGGGCGTAAGCAAAAAAAATATGCACCCTCAGGTGCATATTTTGTGATCTCAGTAGCTTGTTCAGTGGTACATCTGCTTGGGGTTGTTGTCGATTAATTCGCCACGCATCAGGTACAGCGGTGCTTTGTGATAGAGCACGATGTCATGAAAGGGGTCTGTCAAAATTTTGGTCATCCAGACCAGGCCTGTTTGAATATCTTTGATGAAAAACAAATGTAGGGTTCTGAATAACAAACCGGCTATGCCCAGCAACAGCCATGCAGCACCGATTTGACGGGTTAATTCGGTCCAGGTCTCCCAGGTGTCGACCATGCCAAACAAGCCGGGTTGCGCGTACAAGGCCAAAGGCAAGGCGGCCCATATAGCCAATAAAACAATTTTTCGATTCAGGTTGTAGCCCACTTTAATTTTTTCTTTGTATTCCTGTGAAGCTTGGTTGACTTCGTCGTATCCCAACGGCTCAAAAAAGAAGTGGCCCGATTGGCGAGTGGTCATGGAAATCAGCCAAGCGATGAGTGCAGAGATCACAGGGTCAATGAAAAGCATGGCATAAGCGACCACAAAGCTGATGGCGCTGATTAAATGCAAGCTTTGATTGATGCGACTGTGGTGGTAGTAGCGGTGGTCATCAAAGCGTTGGGTTTTTAATGCTTCAAAAAAATTACGCATGTAGGATCCTCAGAGGTCAATAGGCATCAAATGAAATGAATGCAAAGTCACTTGCATGGGGTTATGGTGATGGGCTTTGATGAAATTTAAATGACAAGAACCTGATGTCACTGAAAATTCATTGAGTTTTTGAGCGGTTAATTCAATATGTCACACAGCTGTTATCAAAACAGGTGAATATTGTTGCATGGACATAAATGCCGAAAACCCCATAGTTGTCGAAGATTTTCCAGCCTTCAGGCCTTCTTTGCGCATAGCTGTCGTGACTGAAACTTGGCCGCCAGAAGTCAACGGCGTGGCCGTGACTTTGGCTAAATTGGTACAAGGTTTGTGCCGTAGGAACCATGATGTCCAATTGGTTCGTCCGAAGCAAGTCAAAAATGAAATTCCCCTGCACAATTTAGGCTTTGAAGAAGTGCTGATGCGTGGCATGCCTATTCCTCGGTATCCGGAATTGAAATTGGGTTTGCCAAGCAAAAAAAATTTGGTAAAGGCTTGGACCTTGCGGCGGCCAGATGTTGTGCACATCGCAACCGAAGGGCCTCTGGGGTGGTCCGCTTTACAAGCTGCAAAGGTCTTGAAGTTGCCTGTCACTTCAGATTTCAGGACGAATTTTCACAGTTACAGCCAGCACTACGGTGTGGGGTGGTTGCGTAAACCCATCGTGGCTTATTTGCGTAAATTCCACAATGCCACCGGATGCACCATGGTGCCCACCCAAGCTTTAAAAAATGAATTAGCCCAGCATGGTTTTATAAATTTGAAAGTGGTGGCAAGAGGTGTCGATACAGCATTGTTCAACCCCTTGCGACGCAGTCCTGAATTACGCTCTCAATGGAATGCGGATTCCGAGACGGTGGTGTTAATTTCAGTTGGCAGGCTGGCGCTGGAAAAGAATTTGGGTCAGGTTATGGCCTGCTATGAGTCCCTCAAAAGTGCTGGTGCCAAAGTCAAATTGGTTTTGGTGGGCGACGGGCCCTTGCGCGAGACTATTTCGCAACGTTGCCCTGATGCTATTTTTGCGGGCATGCTATCGCACGATACATTGGCCACCTATTACGCCAGTGCAGACTTGTTTTTGTTCCCGAGTTTGACGGAGACTTTTGGTAATGTCACTGTAGAGGCCTTGGCCAGCGGTTTACCTGTATTGGCATTTAATTGCGCCGCTGCAACCGATTGGGTCAAACAGGGTGTCAATGGTTGGTTGGTTTCAGAGTCTGAGCCAGAGTCGTATGTTTCGACCGCATTGAAGGTGGCCATGAACCCGGAATTATTGACCCAAGTGGCGGGTACGACGAGATCACAGGTCAGTCAACTGGACTGGGATCAAATATCGGAGCAGGTGGAAGACGTTTTCGCAAAAGCCATACAAAGCTTTGATCAACCCACTTCCAGGTTGCGCCAACTCCTTGGAAAAATCAAGCCTTAACTCTTTTGAGATGGATCCAAGTCAAGCAAGCCATGCCCAAGGACATGGCAATGCCCAAAACACTCATCACAATGCTCAATGGCATCTGGATGGCCAACATCAAACTGTAAACACCCAGCATGACAAGCACACTCGCATTTTCATTGAAGCCTTGTACTGCAATCGAGCGGCCTGCAGTTAAAAGTTCGTACCCCCTGTGCTGAAGCAGAGCGTTCATCGGGACCATTAAAACGCCACCTGCAAAACCAATGCACAACATCAAGGGTATGGCGACTGACAGTGAATTTGAAAATGCTATAGCGGGTAATAAAAATCCAAGCAAGATACCCAAAGGCAAGACTTTTTCTGCAAACTCTAAGCGAATCCAATAGCCTGCTGCAGCCGCGCCTGCGATGACTCCAAATGCAACAACCGCTTGCAAGTACGCGCCTTGCTCCAAAGGCATATTCAAGGTTTGCTGCGCCCAAAGTAATACTGCAAATTGGATCACTGCGCCGACGCCCCAAAATAAGGTGGTCACAGACAAAGACAGACATCCAATGCGGTCTTGCCAGAGAATGCGGTTGCTTTGCCTAAAATCTCGCAGCAAATCCATAGGCATCAAGCTGCGTTGCGCATAGTCTGCATTGCTGGATGGAATGCCCCAATTCAATAGTGCTGCAACAACATAAATGCCCATGACAGTGAACAGTGGGCCTGCCAACTGTGTTTTTAGCGAAAGCGCCAAGCCGCTCACAATGAATTCATTGAGGAATACCATCACGGTAGCACCTTTGAGACTGAGCAAGACTCCTCCACTGGCAGTACCTAATATGACGGCCAGTACAACTGTCACTTCAAGCCATCCATTGGCCCTCACCAGTTGGTGTTGTGGTACCGTCTCTGTAACTAACCCATATTTGGCGGGTGCATAAGCGGATGCGGCCAAACCGACCAAGGCAAATGCCAACACAGGATGCAAACCGGAAAAGAAGCAGCTCACCGCCAAGAGCTTCAGACCATTCATGGTGGCCATCAAGCGCGATTTGGACACGGCGTCGGCCAAAGGGCCTAGAGCAGGTGCCATGAATACATAGGACAGTGTGAAGGCAAATTTGAGCAAAGGCGCCCACCAGCCGGGGTAGCCTTGTTCGTGCAGAAATGCAATACCTAAAATCAGCAATGCATTGTCTGCCAACCCTGATGCGAATTGCGCGCAGATCAGGAAGAAAAAGCCTTTTGGCATGCCGTTAAGCGACAGGCTCTAATTGAACGTTTTGGTCAGAAATCGTTTCATCGAGCATGTGCAATGCCAGGCCGTTTCTCCGGCCGATGCCCTGGTAGGCGAATCCCATATTTTCTAAAAGTTGGGGGTCGTAAAGATTGCGCCCGTCTAATATCAATGGTCGCTGCATATGTGTCATGAGTGCAGCAAAGTCGGGGTGATGAAATGTCTTCCATTCGGTCACAATTAACAGTGCATGGGCTTGTTCAGTTGCCTGCATGGCGGAGTCGACGATTTGCAGTCGTGACAAGGCTTCTGGGTGTTCCATTAGATCCAGGCGTAAAGCCTGGGAGGCCTCATGCGATGCTACAGGGTCGAAAGCACTGATATGCGCGCCACGCAAAAGCAAATTTTTAATGATGACGCGACTTGGCGCTTCGCGCATGTCGTCTGTGTTCGGTTTGAATGCAAGTCCCCATATCGCGAATTTAAGTCCTGTCAGGTCATTGCCAAAGTACTGCAATGTGCGGTGAAGCAAGACGGTTTTTTGAGAGTCGTTAACTTGTTCAACAGCCGTCACCACTTTCATTTGACTTCCGCAATCCAGCGCTGTTTGAATCAGTGCGCGCGTATCCTTTGGAAAGCAACTTCCGCCATAGCCCGTTCCTGCATACAAAAAACCATGACCAATACGTTGGTCTGCACCAATTCCTCTTCGCACGCAATCGACATCAGCACCCAGTAAATCTGACAAATTAGCGATTTCATTCATGAACGATATGCGGGTCGCTAACATGGCATTGGCTGCATATTTCGTTAATTCTGCGCTGCGAACATCCATCCACAATGTTCTTGCATGATGCCTGTTAAAGCTGGCGTACAGCTGCTCCATTTTTTGATGTGCTACAACATAATTTTCACCTGAGTCCAAACCTATCACAATGCGGTCTGGTCGCATGAAATCGTCTATTGCCGCGCCTTCTTTTAAAAATTCTGGATTTGAAATGACCTCAAACAGATTGTCTTGAATCCCTCGTTTGTCCAACTCTGTGTGAATTGCATCGTGCACGCGGTAGGCCGTTCCTACGGGTACCGTTGATTTATTGACGACTACTTTGAAATTTTTAAGGTGACGACCAATTTGACCAGCCACTGCCAATACATGCTGCAAATCAGCCGATCCGTCTTCTTGGGATGGCGTACCGACTGCAATAAAAATGATATCGCCGTGATCTACAGCGTGCGCCATTTCGCTTGTGAAATGGATTCGACCTTCGGCACGGTTACGCGCCATCATTTCTTTCAGTCCTGGCTCAAAAATCGGAATTCCTGCCGCATTCAGTAAGGCAATTTTTTCAGGGTTGTTGTCCACGCAAAGTACCTGGTTACCTAACTCAGCCAGGCAAGCCCCTGTGACAAGTCCTACATAACCCGCACCTACAACTGTAATTTTCATAAGTCACCTTTAGGTTGACTCATTCTGAAAATTTAGCGTGTCTTTTTAGTGAAGTTTGGATGAAATTTTCATGACTTTATGTGCCCAATTGGGGCAATGTCGTCCTGTTTTTTTTCGCGGCTTGGTAAATTAACCCCATGAATAAGAACATGACTACTCCCAACGCTGCGCACGATGTTATCCAGAAGCTACTGGCTTGTCGCAAGGCGGGCCATGACGTCATACCTTCGTAAGCCCATAAATAGCCGCCACCCAGTCCGACACCCCACAGCATGATGCTGTAAATGAGCAAGGGACCGAGTGTGATTCGAAAGCAGCGCAGCAAGAAGGCGCATACGGTTTGAATGGCATCAAAAAAATGGTAAAGAGCCACCCAGCCTAACAAGCCGATGGCAATTAAAGCCACATCAGCGTCTCGCGTGAAAGCCTTTGTGAGCACCTCTTTACCGAGCCACAAAGCTGCGCAGCAAACGACGGCGGTGGCTGCGCTCAAGACAAGTCCATTGGCTGTGGCACGTCGGACTTGATCGGGTTGATTCGCCCCGAGCCAAAACCCCACCCGTGAACTGCTGGCGATACCCAAGGCCAAGGGAATCATGTACAAAACGCCGGCCGCTGTCGCTGCAATCTGGTGACCGGCAGAGGCTGCAACGCCCATGCGTGCAATGAACAAGGCCATCAAGGTGAAGGAAGTGATTTCGACCATGATGGACAGTCCGGCAGGGACCCCTTGCCGAAGAAATTTAGCCAAGGTTCCAAAGTCAAGGCGCTCCATGGGCCGCCACAGTTCGTAAACTCGATACACCGCCTGAGTTCGCAGGAGGTACAAACCCATGGACAGCATCAGGCAATTCACGATGAGAGTGGCCACTGCGCAGCCCACAGCCCCTTGCGCAGGAAGACCGAGAACGCCAAAGGTCAGGGCCATTGAAAGGGGGATCTTGACACCCAGGGCAGCTATTTGCAGCCAAGTGACCAGGCGAGGCATGCCCAAGCTTTGGTTGAGCGTGCTGTACATGCGAAAGAGCAAGGAGGGTGCAAGGGCCCAGGCCAGCACATGCAAATAGCGGCGTACTTCATCCCGCAAAATTTCAGGCACTTGAGTCCATTCCAGCCAGGGGTCTGGAAATAGCAAGGCTATTACACCCAGTGCAATAGCTGCGGTGCAAAGGTACAAGGCTTGCCGCACAGATCGGCCCAATGCTGTAAATTGTTCTGCACCGCGCAATTGAGCCCATACCGGAAGCAGGGCTTGCATCATGCCGTTCAGGGCCACATAAATGCTGATGTAAATGGACGAGCCGATCGACAAGGCGGCTAAGGAGGCTTGTGAGTAGTGTCCTGCGATCAAGGTGTCGGCCACACTGAAAGCCACGATCGCCATTTGTCCAGCCAATACAGTACCCGCGTGTCGAACAATAACCCCGGTTTCAGAAGAACCGCTCAAGGGATCACACGCTCAAATACAACGATGGCTTCGCCATCGTCCGTCGGTCGGAAAATGGTTTCGCGATGCCGCCAGGTATGTAAAGAAACATCCATCTCATCCAGCGCGATATGGTCTGCAATCAACCAATGACATTCAGGCGCGTTGGGCGTGTCGAGCGGGATCAAACGGTACCGCCCATGGAAGGCAAATGCGGCACTTTGCGACATGGCCAAACCTTGCGTGTTCACGCAGGCTGTAGGTCCCATCAAAGTGCTGACTTTTTCGACCAAGGGTGCATACCCGCGTCCAAAATTAAGCAAAGGTAACCATAAGCTCATCAACAAGAGCCAGCACAAAGCCGCACCGCTGGCGGGCAGCACTAGGCTTTTCCAGATGGCCGCGCGGTGACGGCCTGCACGCCATTTCACCAGTCCTATCCATGCGATGGTGGCTATTGCTGCTACACCAAAGGCAGGTGCTGAAAAGCTGAAGCTGAATCCCGGCGCCAAGCGAGCCACATTGGCCGCTGGTTGTGCTGGCCAACCGGTTTGCATGGACAGCCAAACCACCCAAATGGTCAAGGCGCAGAGACTGAAGAAAACCAAGGTAAACCAATCCACCAGCGCGCTCACGCTGCGCTCCAAAGTGGGCAATGCAAATGCAGCCAGTGTGGCCAAGGCTGGCAAGGCCAATAGCAATGCCCTGTCGCTCAGACCGGTCCCAATGGTGCTGCACAAGGTCACGGCTAAGAACCAGAGTGGCAGGGCTAAATGCGGGTGTTTCCAGGCTTGACCGAGCTGCAAGCGCCAACGCCAAAGTGTCCAGATCGCCAAGGGCCAGGCGGGCCATAAGAACCAGACAAAAAGTCGGGCCATCGTTTGCACATCTTTGAGGGAAGGGCTGTGCATTCGCCACCGCCATATATCCAGCCAGGCGGCCAGTTGGGCTGTAGCCAGGCCTATCAAAAAAATCAAGCCTACATCGAGCATCCGAACCCGCATGGTTCGCCGTTCCTGAAAGGCCATGACCAGTGCACCGCCCGTGCCCAGTAAAAGCGCTGTAGATGGAGCGCCAGACAAAGCCAAACTGGGTAATGCCATGGCGATGATGGCCAAAGCGGTGCGCCTGTGCGCAGCCAAATTGGCCAGACCAAAAAAGAGAGCAGCAGTGAAGCTGAGCTGGGCAAGTGCGGGAGTGGTTTCATGGGCCAATCGCGCCAAACCGAGGCATGCGATCAGTGCCAGCAGGCCGCCATCGGCTAAGGCGCGGGCATAGTCAATGGGCTGGGCTTCTCCGCCGAAGGCAAAGGCAATGGGCTGTGCGCTCGGGTTGCGGGCCAAGGCGTATACCGCATACCAGGTGGCAGCCATGGTCATGATCAACAGCAACGCAAAAGGAATGCGAACAGCGTCATCAGGCGCCAACCATGACGGTGCCCATTGGATCGCCCAAGCACCTAACCAATAGGGCAGGATGGCCGCCCCAGGGTCGGCTTGCCCCATCAACATGGGCTTGAGCCAGTTGGAGGCGTGTCCATTGAACAATTCGGCTAAGGAAGACATAAAGCCAAAGGCCGTGATGTCCTCGCGCTTCCAGGGGTCTCGCCCCACATAGCCAGGCAACACATAGGCCAGGCAAAACAGCAGCAGTGCGATCCGAGGGAGTCGGCGAACGGCGTGCTGGGTCACGATGGCAGGACTGGGATGGTTCACAGGGAGGAAGATATCACGCACAAGGTTGGATTGAAAAATCAAAACACAAAGAAAAAGGCAGTCCGGTTACCCGAACTGCCTTTGACTCAAAGCGGAATGGCTTATTTGGCCACAGTGGTCTTGCCAAAACGATTGCGGAAGCGCTCAACGCGGCCACCCAATGTATCGATGGATTTTTGTGTGCCCGTGTAAAAGGGATGTGACTCACTGGTCGTGTCCAATTTGTACAAAGGCAATTCGCGGCCGTCTTCCAAAGTGATCATTTCTTTGGTGTTAGCGCAAGAGCGTGTCACAAATTTGAAGCCGTTGGACATGTCCTGGAAGCACACGTCGCGGTAGTTAGGGTGAATGCCGTCTTTCATTTGTATTTCCTTTTCAGTTGCGATAGCCGCACCGGACCGTCCGGGTACTTTTCGCGATAGCCTTAGATTATAGATCGAAAATCAGCCGCCTCGGCGCATCATGTCGAAGAACTCGGCATTGCCCTTGGTGGCTTTCATGCTCTTCAAGACCATTTCCATGGCCTCTATTTCGTCCATGTTGTACATGAACTGACGCAAGATGCGCGTTTTTTGCAAAACTTCGGGCTGGAGCAATAGTTCTTCACGGCGGGTACCGCTGCGGTTGAGGTTGATTGCAGGGAAGACGCGTTTTTCGTACAGGCGGCGTTCCAAATGGATTTCGCAATTGCCGGTACCCTTGAATTCTTCAAAGATCACTTCGTCCATGCGGCTGCCGGTATCGACCAAGGCAGTGGCAATGATGGTGAGCGAGCCGCCTTCTTCCACGTTGCGGGCTGCACCAAAAAAGCGCTTGGGCCGTTGCAAGGCGTTGGAGTCTACGCCGCCGGACAAGACTTTGCCAGAAGAGGGCACCACGTTGTTGTAGGCACGGGCCAGACGGGTGATGGAGTCCAGCAAAATCACCACATCTTTTTTGAGTTCAACCAAACGCTTGGCGCGCTCAATGACCATTTCGGCGACGTGCACATGGCGTGCTGCGGGCTCATCAAATGTGGAGGCAATCACTTCACCGCGAACAGTGCGTTGCATTTCGGTCACTTCTTCCGGACGTTCATCGACCAGCAAGACCATCAGGTGCACATCAGGGTAGTTGGCGGTGATGGCATGGGCAATGTGCTGCATCATCACGGTTTTGCCGGACTTGGGCTGCGCGACAATCAGCGCGCGCTGGCCTTTGCCTATTGGGGCAATGATGTCGATCACACGGCTGGTGATGTTTTCTTCACCTTTGATGTCTCTCTCCAAACGCATCTGCTCTTTGGGGAACAGGGGCGTCAAGTTCTCGAACATCACCTTGTGTTTGTTGTTTTCGGGCAGATCGCCATTGACCTGGTCCAGCTTGGTCAAAGCAAAGTAACGCTCGCCATCTTTGGGAATGCGCACTTCACCTTCGATCATGTCACCGGTGTGCAGATTGAAGCGGCGCACTTGGCTAGGGCTGATGTAAATGTCGTCCGTTGAAGCGGTGTAACTGGTGTCGGGGCTGCGCAAGAAGCCAAAGCCGTCGGGCAGTATTTCCAGCACGCCATCAGCAAAGACTTGCTCACCCGCGCGTGCGCGCTTTTTGATGATGGCAAACATCAGCTCTTGCTTGCGCATGCGGCCTGTGTTTTCGATCTCAAGCGCATCGGCCTGCTTGAGGACTTCAGACACGTGAAGTGCCTTGAGTTCATTTAAGTGCATGGATTTACCTGCGTGAAGCCAGATCGTGAACGAACTGACATTAAAAAAATCAGGGGGTGGAATTCAAAGACCAAGAGTGTGAGCCGGAAAGTAGAGGCTCTCAATGGCTCTTGGTGAAACTATCAACCGTTAAGACTTTGCAAAACGGCTGGGGTGATTATGACAGTAAAAAAAGCAGATTGAACAACCAGGGGGCAAGACAGTTTAAGAGAAAAATTCGATCAGCCGCCGGTTTAAGTTTGAAAACCAGCGGCCTCGAGCTGTTTAAGGGGTTTAAGCGAGTTGCTGGTCGATGAAGGCCGTCAATTGCGACTTGCTCATGGCCCCCACTTTGGTGGCTGCCAATTGGCCATCTTTGAAAATCATCAGGGTGGGGATGCCGCGGATACCAAATTTAGCGGGAATATCACGGTTTTCGTCGACATTCATTTTGGTGATTTGCAATTTACCTTCGTAACCGGTGGCAACTTCGTCCAAA
>CANBWK010000018.1 GCA_947373105.1 Comamonadaceae bacterium
CCGGTGCCTAAGAGGTTGCTCAGGTTCAGTGTGTCGTTGCTGTCGCCGTTGACGTGAACGGTGTGTTTGCCGCTCGCGTCTGTGGGTGTGGCCAACACGTCGGCCACGTTCAGTTTGAACACAGCAACGGGGTTGGACGCCGTCCCTGCTTCAAAGCTGAACACTGCATCGGCCACCAGCATCTGGGTGCCGTTGGTCAGTTGGACTGTGGAGTGGTGTGGCCAATTGGCGTAGCCGCGCAGATAATCCAGCGGGGAATAGGTACCAAATAATTCAGAAATGAGAAAACCGGGGGAAACGTTGAAAAACAGGGTGCACGGATGTCGGACCTGAAGGTGCCGACCTACGAAAGTCGGGGCCGATCTGCGAAATGATGGGGTTGAGCTTCTTCGCCATGCCCAATGGCATAATGCGGGACTGTCTACAAGGCTCCATCCGGAGCCTTTCTCTTGTTCAAACATCTCTCATTCAAGGACTCCCATGATCACCACCGCCACCGGCCTGCAATACGAAGACACTGTTGTGGGTGAAGGCGACGAGGCCAAAAAGGGCCAGAGCGTCACCGTGCACTACACCGGCTGGTTGTTCAATGACGGTGAAAAGGGTGCCAAGTTTGACTCTAGTCTGGACCGCCGCGACCCCTTTGTGTTTTCGCTGGGTGCAGGCATGGTCATTCGTGGCTGGGACGAAGGCGTGGCGGGTATGCAAGTGGGCGGCGAGCGCACCCTGATCATCCCGGCTGAATTGGGTTACGGCGCCCGTGGCGCTGGTGGTGTGATCCCGGCCAATGCCACCTTGCAATTTGACGTGCAGTTGCTGGCTGTTAAATAAGCTCGGGCACTGCATCGTGGTTTAAGCCGCGGTTCAGCGGACTCTTGAAATCATCCAACTCGCCCCCAATCTAGGGGCGAAGTTACTTTATGAACCGCCTTCATGCGGATTTTTGCCATGTCAGACACACCTCAAAACGATCCCAAACCGTTCAGCCCCGAAGAACTCGAAGCCGCAGCCGCTGCGGCGGCCAGTGGCGCGGCTCTGGACCCATTGGCCGATGCCCAAGCCGAGTTGGCCAACCTCAAAGCCCAAAACACCGACCTGGCCGACCAGTACCTGCGCGCCCAAGCCGATGTGCAAAACGCACGCCGCCGCGCGGATGAAGAAATCACCAAGGCCCGCAAGTTTGCGGTCGAAGGTTTTGCCGACAGCTTGCTGCCCGTGCTGGACAGCTTGGAAGCCGGTTTGGCCATACCCAATGCCACGATAGAGCAGATTCGCGAAGGCTCTGAGGCCACCCTGCGCCAGCTCAAAAGCGCGCTGGAGCGCAACAAAGTGGCCGAGATCAACCCTGCTGCGGGCACTAAATTTGACCCGCACCACCACCAAGCCATCAGCGTGGTGCCTGCCGAGCAAGAAGCCAACACGGTGGTGACGGTACTGCAAAAGGGCTACCTGATTGCCGATCGCGTCTTGCGCCCTGCCTTGATCACGGTCACAGCCCCCAAATAAAAGCCTTTTGCCGCGTAAGGGTGCCCTTGAAAAGGGTGAACTCACCCTTACCTCTTAGACATCTGTTTATTTTTAGAGATTTTGGAGCACCACATGGGAAGAATCATCGGTATTGACTTGGGCACCACCAACTCGTGCGTGGCCATCATGGAAGGCAACACGACCAAAGTGATCGAGAACGCTGAAGGCGCTCGCACCACCCCGTCCATCATTGCGTACCAAGAAGACGGCGAAATTTTGGTCGGTGCTTCGGCCAAGCGCCAAGCGGTCACCAACCCGCGCAACACTTTGTACGCGGTCAAGCGCTTGATCGGCCGCAAGTTCGCCGAAAAAGAAGTCCAAAAAGACATCGACCTGATGCCTTACACCATTGCCAAAGCCGACAACGGTGACGCTTGGGTGGAAGTGCGCGGCAACAAGTTGGCCCCGCCCCAAATCAGCGCTGAAATCCTGCGCAAAATGAAGAAAACCGCCGAAGACTACCTCGGCGAAGAAGTGACCGAAGCCGTCATCACGGTGCCGGCTTACTTCAACGACGCACAGCGTCAAGCCACCAAAGACGCGGGCCGCATCGCGGGCTTGGACGTCAAGCGCATCATCAACGAGCCGACCGCTGCGGCTTTGGCTTTCGGTTTGGACAAGACCGAAAAAGGCGACCGCAAGATTGCGGTGTATGACTTGGGTGGCGGCACGTTTGACGTGTCCATCATCGAGATCGCTGATGTCGATGGCGAAAAACAATTCGAAGTGCTGTCCACCAACGGCGACACTTTCTTGGGCGGCGAAGACTTTGACCAACGCATCATTGACTACATCATCACCGAGTTCAAGAAAGAATCCGGCGTGGATCTGGCCAAAGACGTGCTGGCCTTGCAGCGCCTGAAAGAAGCCGCTGAAAAAGCCAAGATCGAGCTGTCTTCTTCTTCGGCCACCGACGTCAACCTGCCTTACATTACCGCTGATGCCACGGGCCCCAAGCACTTGAACGTCAAGCTGACCCGCGCCAAGTTGGAGCAGTTGGTTGAAGAGCTGATCGAGCGCACCATTGCGCCTTGCCGCGTGGCCATCAAAGACGCGGGCGTTGCAGTAGGCGATATCGACGACATCATTCTGGTCGGCGGTATGTCCCGCATGCCTAAGGTGCAAGAAAAGGTCAAAGAGTTCTTCGGCAAAGAGCCACGCAAAGACGTCAACCCCGATGAAGCCGTGGCCGTGGGCGCTGCGATTCAAGGCCAGGTGTTGTCGGGCGACCGCACCGACGTGCTGCTGCTCGACGTGACGCCTTTGTCTTTGGGCATCGAAACCATGGGTGGCGTGATGACCAAGATGATCACCAAGAACACGACCATTCCGACCAAGTTTGCTCAGACTTTCTCGACCGCTGAAGACAACCAGCCGGCCGTCACGATCAAGGTGTTCCAGGGTGAGCGCGAAATCGCATCGGGCAACAAGGCGCTGGGTGAATTCAACCTTGAAGGCATTCCACCTTCGTCACGCGGCACGCCGCAAATTGAAGTGTCTTTTGACATTGACGCCAACGGCATCTTGCACGTGGGCGCCAAAGACAAAGGCACCGGCAAAGAAAACAAGATCACGATCAAGGCCAACTCCGGTTTGTCTGAAGCTGAAATTCAACAGATGGTGAAAGACGCCGAGTTGAACGCCGAAGAAGACCGGAAAAAGCTCGAAATCGTCCAAGCGCGCAACCAAGGTGAAGCGTCTTTGCACAGCGTGAAGAAGAGCTTGACCGAGCACGGCGACAAGATCGAAGCGGCAGAGAAAGCGGCCATTGAAGTGGCGATCAAGGAGTTGGAAGAAGCGCTCAAGGGCGAAGACAAGCCCGCGATCGACAACAAAACTGAAGCCTTGATGACCGCAAGCCAGAAGTTGGGCGAAAAAGTGTATGCCGAAATGCAAGCCCAACAAGCTGCAGCGGCTGCAGGAGCCGGTGCAACCGGCACTTCAGAAGCCAAGCCTCAAGACGACAACGTGGTGGACGCCGAAGTCAAGGAAGTTAAAAAGCCGTAATACGACATGCCCTGTGGCATGCCGTTGACCCGCCGCGCTGGTTGATTCAGGTTCTGAATCGCCTTCGCGGCGTTCTTGTTATCAAAGTTGATCGAACATGGCCAAAAGAGATTATTACGAAGTGCTGGGCGTTGTTAAAAACGCTTCAGACGATGAGATCAAAAAGGCGTATCGCAAGCTGGCGATGAAGCACCACCCTGACCGCAATCAGGGGGATGCAGCCATTGAAGCCGAGGCCAAATTCAAAGAGGTCAAAGAGGCCTACGAGATGCTGTCGGACCCGCAAAAACGTGCGGCTTACGACCAGCATGGCCACGCCGGTGTGGACCCCAATATGCGGGGCGGCGGCGAAGGCTTTGGTGGTTTCGGTGAGTCGTTTGGCGACATCTTCGGCGATATCTTTGGCGGTGGTCGGGGCGGAGCCGGTCGGGGCCGACAGGTCTTCCGAGGTAACGACCTGAGTTATGCCATGGAAGTGAGCCTTGAAGAAGCGGCCAACGGCAAGGACGCACAAATCCGCATCCCCAGTTGGGAAGCGTGTGACACGTGCAGCGGCTCGGGCGCCAAATCAGGCACCAGTGCCAAGACCTGCGCGACCTGCCAAGGCCAAGGCCAAGTGCAGATGCGCCAGGGCTTTTTCAGTGTGCAACAAACTTGCCCGCAATGTCGCGGTGCAGGCAAGATCATTCCTGACCCTTGCGGCACTTGCCACGGTCAGGGCAAGCTCAAAAAACAGAAAACGCTGGAGGTCAAAATTCCTTCAGGCATTGACGATGCCATGCGGATTCGCAGCACCGGCAACGGTGAGCCCGGCACGAATGGCGGGCCGCCTGGTGATCTTTACATTGAGATCCGTCTCAAGAAGCACGACATTTTTGAGCGCGATGGCGACGACCTGCATTGCTCGGTGCCGATCAGCTTCACCAAGGCGGCTTTGGGCGGCGAAATTGATGTGCCCACATTGTCAGGCAAAGCGGCCATCGACATTCCCGAGGGCACACAAACCGGCAAGCAATTCCGGTTGCGTGGCAAAGGCATCAAAGGGGTGCGCTCGAGCTACCCTGGCGATTTGTATTGCCACATTTCCGTGGAGACCCCTGTGAAACTCACCGAGCATCAACGCAAGCTGCTCAAGGAGTTTGAAGAGTCTTTGCAAAAAGGGGGCGCCAAGCATTTGCCCACAGGCAATGGTTGGACCGACAAGCTCAAAGGTTTCTTTGGTTGAAGCTTGATTTACAGATCGAGGCGGTGGTGCTCACGCACACGCCCTTGCCTGTGCTCTTTGATTTGGTTTTTAAATAGCAAGCTTGGATACGCCAGACGGTAAGCCGAGTGAAGATGATGCGACGGTTTTTTGCACCACATCCGCTAGCAATCGCGCCGCGGCGGAGGGCTCCCTTCCGGAGGCGAATATCAACCCTAGTTTTCTTTGAATGCTCGGTTTTTGCAGTGGTATTACCGCGACCGCCCCATGAGCAGGGTCCGGACACAGCATAGAGGGTAGGACTGTGATGCCAAGCCCTCCCTCGACCAGTCCCAAAAGAGTGAGGACCTGCGTGGTTTCGTGAACCACATTAAGTTGAATGGATTTGGCTTCAAACGCCCGGTCCACAGCATCTCGAATTCCAGAGCCGCGCCTCAGTAAAACCATCTCGTATTTTGAAAGCTCTGCCCCTTTGGCCATTCCCCGACTGGCCAAAGGATGGTCCAATCGACAAACCACTTGAAACGTATCCTCCATCAGCGGAATGGACAGGCTCAATTTAATGGTGGGATCTTCACTCACGATCGCCATGTCGCATTCTGCTTTGTCTATTTTTTGCAAGATGCCTCGCATGTTGTCGTCAAGAAAAATCACATCAATACCGGGGTATCGAATTTTCATTTCAGCCAGTACGGGTGGCAACAAGCGATAGACAGTTGAAGACAAGCATGCGATGGAAACCCGGCCACGACCAGAAGACGCAAATTCGCGAAGCGCTGCAATCGCATCATCGAGCCCCTGCAAAAGTCTCTCCGCATCGGCCAAGAATGCCAATCCCGCTTCGCTAATTCTGACTGTACGGGTTGTCCTGTCTAACAATTTCACGCCAAGTAAAGATTCGAGCTGAGAAACCGCTTGACTTGTTGCAGGTTCACTCAAATGCAGCGCATTGGCTGCATTCCGAAAACTTCCACGGCGTGCGATCTCGACAAAGATGCGTAAATGCTTGAGATTGGGGTTAATCATTGGGTTGTGAAATTTAAAGCCTGCTATCGAAAGATCAACGCCAAGCAGACGTCCATAATCTACTCATATATTCAAATAATATATTTATATGTAAGATATTTCAACTTGTTTTACAAGTCCCATGTTTCTAAGATCTGCCAATAGCCACATTCCTAGGATATTCAGGTGGACCTTGCAGACAATTACCCGCACCACAAAGTCAGGATGTGGCAATTGCCAAAGCATCTCTTTGGCGTTTTGGCATTGTCAGGATGCATCGCAGCATCGGCTCAAAACATTCAGACCACAATGGAATTGGTTGTCCCCACAGCGGCACAGGGATCGACTGATTTATTAGCCCGACTGGTGGCCAAAGGCCTGACTCAAAATGGATTTGGACCGGTCAAAGTTAGCAATATGCCCGGTCGCAGTGGAACATTAGCAGCATCCTATGTGGCAGCCGCACCACCCAATGGGCGCGTATTGCTTGTGGCCACACCCAGCAGTCATGGGATTGCCTCTGCTCTAGAGCGCAACTTGCCATACGACCCCATTCAGAGCTTCACGCCAATCATTCGCTTTGCTTCAGCCCCTTACCTTTTGGTTGTCAAACCTGAGCAGGCAATCCATCAAGCGGCCTTCACAGAAAAGGCCAAACAGGCTTCTGGTGCCTGGTCCTATTCATCCACTGGAATAGGTGGGCCACATCATCTCGTCGCAGAATTTTATTTCAGCAAAGTAGGCCTTGCATTGCGCCATCGGCCCGCAGCAGGTGGCGTTGCCGCTTTGAACATGCTCCATAACGGTGACGTTCAAGTCATGTTGCCCGCAGCCATTCTGGCGTTACCTCGGATCCAACAAGGGCAACTCAAGGCATTGGCGGTCACAGGGCCCCAAAGACTTGCTGCACTGCCCGATGTGCCCACATTCAATGAAGCGGGTGTTCAGATGGACATGGTTTCTTGGTATGGCCTTATGGCACCCGCTGGGTTGCCCACGCCACAGGCTGAAAAATTAGCCAATGGCGTACTTTCTGTTCTTGCAGACCCGCTTGTCCAGCAGTCCTTAGCTGAAATGGCCATCAATGTCACTTCAGAACGAGGCGCGGACTTTGTGGCCACGATCAAGCGCGAGATGAACAGTTGGAGCGCCCTTGTCAGCGACTTAGGGTTGCAAGTGGATATTGGCAAATCGGATTAAGACAACAGGCTTAAGGCACCTATGCAACACAGTACTTTATTCAAGACCGGACTGAAGATGTCCGGTCGGCTGAGCGGGATTTCTTTGTTAGGGTGGAAACTTGGCAATTCCCTATGCCTTGCAGCCTTCTTTTACATGGGCTTTTCACACGCTGCATTTCCAGAAAAATCTATCCATATTGTGGTTCCTTTTGTGCCTGGTGGCGCGGCAGACAGTGCTGTGCGTTTGATGGCCCCGAGCTTACAAAAACGTTTGGGCCAACCTGTTCTGATTGAAAACAAGGGCGGTGCTGGCGCAACGATTGGCACAGCCTATGTCGCGAGCACACCACCCGATGGATACACGTTGTTGATGGGCAGCGCCAGCAATGCGATCGGCAATGCCATTCAAAACAAAGTGCCCTATGTTTTTGAACGTGATTTCACACCGGTGATGTTGGTGGCAGACGTCCCAGGCGTGGTTGTGGTGCCCGCAAAATTTCCCGTGAAAAACATGCAAGAGCTGATTGCCTATGCCAAAGCACATGAAGGCCAACTCAACTACGGATCACCCGGTTACGGAACAAGCGTTCACCTGGCAGGTGAGTTATTTCAAAGCATGACGGGCACTACCATGATGCATGCCTCTTACAAAGGTGCCTCCCCGGCCATCACGGATTTGCTGGGCATGCGGTTGCAGCTTATGTTTCCGGCCTTGGCGGCGGTCCAACCACACATTCAAGCTGGGACTCTGCGTGCGCTTGCCGTCACGACAAGAAGCAGGACGGCTCTGGCGCCAGATTTACCCACCGTCAGTGAGAGCGGCCTTCCCGACTTTGAGGTTGGTGGGTGGATTGGGATTTTTGCGCCCAAAGGGTTGCCGCCCGATGTGCTCCAGACCTTGACTCGGGCGATTGATGAAACGATGAAAGAAGAAGAGTTACGCCGCAGCCTTTCCAAAATTGGGATTGAAGCCATGCCGGGATCGGCTCAGGTTCTGCGCGAGCGCGTCGAGTCAGATTCACGGCGATGGGAAAGAGTCATTAAAAACAGAAAGATGCAATTGCAATGAACGCTGATATCTCACTAAAAATCAACAATCCGTAAAGAAAAAATGTCTCAAAAACAAAGACCCAACATCTTGTTCATCACCACGGATCAGCAAAGGGCTGATTGCATTGGTTATGAAAACTCTCTGCTGAGTACGCCACACCTAGATGCTTTGGCACGTTCAGGGACACGGTTTTCAAATTGCATAACACCCAGCATCGTTTGCCAACCGGCCCGTGCTTCCATCTTGACCGGCATGCTGCCTTTGACAAATGGCGTTTGGGACAACGGTGTCGATCTGAATCCGAAGATGGGCGCGCAAGGGATGGCTGCAGAGTTGACAAAAAGTGGCTATGCCACGGCATTTGTAGGCAAGGCACACTTTTCCTCCAAAATCACTTTTCAAGCAACCGGTACGCCCGAGTGCAGAAAAAGTGCCCCCAATTACCCCGATGACTGGGTGGGTCCCTACATGGGCTTTGATCATGTTGAGTTGGCGGCCTTGGGTAAATTCCACCGTGCAAGATTGCCTGCGGATGCGCCCACTATTCACCGCTTTGAGCATGCATTGCTAAGCCATCCCAATGCGCTGGAGTTATGGCAAAACTCCAGCACACAAGGCAGTGGCGCTGCACAGACTTGGGACTCCTGCCTGCCCGCAGAATGGCACAGCAGCGCCTGGGTTGCTGATCGCACATTGGCCATTTTGGAAAAGCAAAAAGATGCCGCGCAACCTTTCTTTGCATGGGCTTCATTTCCCGATCCGCATCACCCTTTTGATTGTCCTGCGCCATGGAATTCCATGTACAAGCCTGATGACATGGTGTTACCTGCGCATAGAACCTTGGACTTGGAAAAAAGGCCTTGGTGGCACCGCGAAGCTCTGGAAGGATCACCCAAAATTGCCGATCCTGAATTGGCCAAGTTTCGCTCTGAAGGCTTCAAAGTTCCACCGCAAACTGATACGCAACTCAGAGAAATGACTGCCAATTATTACGGCATGATCTCGCTGGTCGATCACCATGTCGGACGCATTTTGCGAGGTTTGGAACAGGCGGGTTTGGCTGAGAACACTTTGATCGTTTTCGCCAGTGACCACGGCGACATGCTTGGCGATCACGGACTTTATCTGAAAGGCCCCATGTTCTATGAAGGGGTTCTGAGGGTGCCTCTGATCGTGGCAGGTCCAGGCATTCCTGCCGGTCAATGCATCGACACACCGGTATCCACCATCGATCTGGCTGCCACTTTTTTAGAGAGTGCGGGTCTTCGCAATAAAAGCGTACAAAGCAGATCACTTCACCCCGTGATTGCTGGCAAAGAAACACGCGAATGCGCCTGGAGCGAATGGCATGTGCACCCAGCGCGCCTGGGCGTGGCACTTGAATTGCGTGCCGTCAGAACCGCTTCTTACAGCTACACCTTTGAATTTGGTTCAGGCATCGGTGAGCTCTACGATTTGCAGAAAGATCCGGATCAAATGACCAATCATTTTGAGGACCCTGATTGGAGCGATGTCCGTGCGCAAATGCATACTTTGCTTTTGACGCGACCTGGCACCATTCGAACAGATTTGGCTGAGCCGGTAGGCATTGCATGACAGCGCGTTCAGGCTACATCGCCCATCGTGCCCAACACTTCTTGTGGGTTATTTTTTGGGTAACGACGCCTCTTGTTTCCCAGGCCGAATGCGCTGCGATTCTGCCCGCCCTGGATCGACTTGAAGGCGTGGTGCAAGCCGAAATGACGGCACGCGAAGCACTTGTCACTGTGCGTCGCAATGCGCAGGACTGGAAAAATCTGTTGCTACGGGGCAGTGATACCCAAATGAGGCAAACCATGCAGACCCGATTTGACAGTCAAGCCGCAAGTTATGAAGTGCACCTTGTCAATCTTCGCAAGCAACTCAAGGCCTTGGGTGAGCGCTCTCTTCGTATAGATATCTTGGATCAAGAACAGATTCAACTTTTTGGCAAATACCGAAAAGCCCTCGCGACCCACGGTGTGAGTTCACTTGAAGCCGCTTTTCAAGCTGATCGCGAAGTTCAAGGTGCTGACGTCAAAACACTGCGCACCCTGGAGGAGACCATTGAAGCTCTTGCGACAAACAATCGCGAACAGTTTCAAGCTGTTCGGCAGCTTCTGAAAGCGTGCCCAACGTCCGCTGCATCTATTCCACACAAATAAATCAAAAATGAATCACCCAGCAGCACAAACAGGCGCCAGATTATTGATTGACTATGCGGCATCCGTTTCGCACATATCGCTTGTCCTGTAAAACTTTTCAGAAAGATTGACTGTGTCCCTATCAACATCCGCATCAGCATCCGCATCCGAAATCACCATTGTGGTTCCCTTTCCTCCTGGTGGAATTGACCTCATCTTGTCCCTTTTCTTAGAGGGTCTGAGCAAGCGACTGGGACAAGCTGTTCATTTGGTGAACCACCCGGGCGGAACTGGCGCCCACGGAACGCTCGAAGTCGCCAAGGCCAAACCAGATGGGCTCACGCTCTTGTTTGCTTCTCAAGGCCCACTCGTTTACCAGCCACAACTCAATGCGGTCGGCTACAGCGCATTGCATTCTTTTGTCCCGGTCTGCCGAGTCACCTCAACGCCCAGTGTCTTGATGGCCTCTGGTAAGAGTGGGTTCAACAACATGGAACAAGTCGTGGCTGCTGCCCGTCAAGCGCCAGGGGTCATTTCTTATTCAACACCGGGGACAGGCGGCCTTCCACATATCGGGATGGCTGCATTCGCTAAAGTCATGGGCGTAGAGATGGTGCACAAGCCCATGGCAGGAGCCGCCGCAGCCATCAAGGCGCTCAAAGAAGGTGAAGCAGAACTGATAGCTGAACAGCTTCCGACCGCCATTGCGCTGGCCAATGAAGGCGCACGCATCATCGGCGTACTTGCGCAGAGTCGACTAAGTCACTTACCTCAAGTGCCAACCTTGATCGAGCAAGGCTGCAATCTCTGCTTTCAATCATGGAATGCCCTGATGGCGCCCGCAAACACGCCGACTGCAACCTTGCAACGCTTGAGCGATGCCTGCTTGGCTGCCTTGGTTGATGCGACGCCCCAAATGAATCAAAAAATGGGCATCGATCCTGCCTATCTCGGCTCGGCACAAACTGCCACTTTTATTGCGGGCGAGCTGGATCGCGCTCATGAACTTGCCCGCTTAAGCGGACTCATTACAGGCAAATAAGTTTAGAAATTTCAACACCAAATGGAGACATCATGAACAAAAGAATCATGCTTTTAGGTTTAGTCGCAATATCTATAACTTGTCAATGGGGCTCGACTGCATTCGCACAATCTTTCCCCAACAAACCAGTCACCTTGGTTGTGCCTTACCCTGCTGGCGGGGGGGCCGACATCATTGCCCGAATGCTGGCCGAGTCCATGAAATCAACACTAGGTCAGTCCGTCACGGTGACCAATCGACCCGGAGGACAAGGCACCATCGGCACAGCAGAGGTTTTGCGCATGCCCCCTGATGGCTACAACATCGTATTGAGTGCCGCGGCCACTTTGACTGTTCAACCCCATCGTCAGGACCTGCCCTACAACACTCCAGATGATTACGACCCCATCATCAAAGCGTCTAATTTGCCCATGGTGTTGGCGGTGCTGTCCAACTCCAACCTCAAAAGCGCCAAACAAGTTTTGGACTTTGCTCGCACCAATCCAGGCAAGCTCCGTGTGGGCACACCAGGCAATGGTTCTATCGGCCATTTGATAGTGGCCAGTGTGAACACCAAAGCCAAAACCAAATTGGGTCACGTGCCCTATGCCAGTGGCGCCGAATCAATTCCCTCCATGCTCGGAGGTCACATTGAGGCCGTGGTCGCTCACCCCTCTGAATTACTCCCTCACGTCAAAGCCAAAACGGTGACCGTTTTGGCTGTTTTTGAAGATCACCGCAACCCCAACTTCCCAGAGGCACCGACTTTACGTGAGCTTGGCTACGATGTGGCCTTAGGGGTCTACTACCCCATTGTGGCGCCCAAGGGCATGCCAGCAGACGTCAAAGCGAAACTGTTCAAGGCCGCGAAAGATGCCATGGAAAGCCCTTCCTTCAGCGCACAGGCTAAAGAGCGTGGCTACAACCTGGATATCAAAGAACCAGAAGCATTGCGCAAAGAACTTTGGTCTGCCTACCGTGAAAACGGACAGTTGGTTAACGAATTGGGCATGGGGAAAAAATGACCGCTCGCACATCGAGTGTGCTTTGCGCCTTGTTCTTCGTCCTTTTAGGTGGGGGCCAAATGTATCTTGCGCCTCGCCTGGCCGGAGGTCTTGGAATGAGTGCAGCCGAACCGGGACCCGGACTCTTTCCCATGATGACCGGGGCTTTGATGTTCTTCTCTGCTACAGCGCTTTTGATTCAAATGCTCAAGAACAGCACCGTCGAAGAAGCAGCTGAGTATCGCTCCCCGCGAGACATTATTTTATTGGTCCTGGCCATTGCTCTGTATATTTTTCTCCTCCCGCGGGCAGGTTTTTTTGTTGCTGCATTTTTATTGTTGCTTGGTGCTTTGACTATTTTCGCCATGCCAAGTATTTGGCGCCGAATGGTCACTGCGGTCTTGGTCACACTCATTTCCTATGGGGTATTTACGCTCGGATTGAGCGTCAACATGCCTAACCCAACTTGGTTCAATTGATATGAATGCCTTAGAAGGACTGAGCTTTGGTTTTTCCATTGCGCTGCAAGGTCAAAATCTGCTCGCTTGTTTTGCGGGGGTTCTGATTGGAACAGTCGTAGGGGTTCTGCCAGGAATCGGCCCTATTGGTGCCATGGCGCTTTTGTTGCCCGTGACCTACAGCATGACGCCTGCGGGCGCATTAATTATGCTGGCAGGTATTTACTATGGCTCCATGTATGGCGGTTCCACGACCTCGATATTGCTCAAGGTGCCTGGTGAAGTCTCCTCGGTCATCACCACCATTGATGGTTATGAAATGGCACGAAAGGGTCGCGCCGGGGCCGCGCTTTTTGTTGCTGCGGTAGGCTCCTTTGTCGCAGGCTCTATCGGCATTTTGGGTTTGGCATTCTTAGCCCCTGTGCTCGCATCTTCGGCTCTGCGCTTTGGACCTCCTGAGTTCTTTGCGCTGTGCATCCTTGGACTTTTGGTGCTTTCCCGAATCACAGGCTCTTCATTGGTCCGCGCAACCGTGATGGTGGCTCTTGGCCTGGGTTTGAGCACTGTGGGCATGGAGCCGATGTCGGGCGTTTCGCGCTTTACCTTTGGCTCTCTTGAACTGGCGCAGGGCCTTGAACTGGTACCCATTGCGATTGGTCTTTTTGGCATTGCAGAACTTTTGTCATCGGCTCATGACAAATTGAATGCGGTAAAGCCATTGAAGGTCAAGATGAAAGAATTACTCCCAACGCGACTCGAGTGGAATCGCGCGCAATGGCCTATTGTCCGGGGCTCCGTATTGGGATTTCTTTTTGGACTGATTCCAGGCCCCACGGCCATCATCGCGACCTTCAGCTCTTATGCATTAGAAAAAAAATTATCCAAGCATCCCGAAGAGTTCGGACACGGTGCAATTGAAGGGGTTGCGGGACCAGAAAGTGCTAACAACGGTGCCGCTCAAGGGGCGTTCATTCCATTATTGGCTTTGGGTATTCCCTTTGCGCCCGCCTCAGCCATGTTACTGACGGCGCTATTGATTCATGGCGCTAAAACAGGGCCCATGCTGATGGTCGAAAGCCCAGAAATATTTTGGGGCGTCACCTCAAGCATGTATGTTGGCAACATCATGCTGTTGTTGCTGAACTTACCCATGATTGGTGTTTTCGTCGCTTTGCTGCGATTGCCAATGTATTTTATTTCAAGCTTGGTGGCCCTGCTGTGCGTGGTGGGAACCTACGCCATTTCAAACAGCATCTTGGACTTGTGGGTCCTACTTGCCAGTGGGGTTGCTGGCTATATTTTGCGACAACTTAAATTTGAGCCAGTGATTCTTTTGATGGCGCTTGCGCTGGGGCCCATCTTAGAGCGCTCCTTATTGCAATCACTTTATTTGACACAAGGTAATTTAGAAGAAATCATGGCCAGACCCATTTCGGGGACCATGCTCACTATGGCATTGATGGTTCTGATCTATCCTTTGCTTCGCAAACTATCAGTTTATTTTTCAAAAATCAGATCCCTTAAGAGCTAAATACCCCGTCATGACGGTAAGCGCAGGGATCTTGAAAAATAAAAACTGTTCGATTTACAAAAACCGGTCCAATAATTTACGCGAATGACGGTCCATCAAGGGCAGGTCCCGAATCAGGTACTGCACCCCTTGTGTGTCCGTCACCAACAGCACCGAAGCGGACAAGCGGCGGATGTCTTCTTCCCCTTTTAAAACCAACTGCGTGGGGCCGCGATCGGTTTCAATGTCCCAGGTACTGGGTGTGGCAAAGCTGCTCACGCCATGCAGCTTCTGGATCAGTGGCATGAATTCGCGCTCGGTCAAGGCTTGACGTACGCGGTTGCGCAAGGGCTCTGACAAGTCGGCAAGTTGCGCAATCCATACCAGCTCATGACCATGATCATCGACGATGGAAACCGCCTCGTCGGGGGCCGCCACCGGAAAAGCCCGAATCGCAACCACGCCGACGTGACGCTCGCCGTTGAGAACCAGCTCCCATTGGCCTGAGGCGTTGCTGTCAAATTGAAAGTTCATCATGCTTGCACCTCCCGCAGAACTGCACCTTCGGCTTGCGCCTGGCGCTGCTGGGCTTCGTAAAGCCGCCAATAAGCGCCTTGTGTTGACATCAAAGCATCATGGGTGCCCTCTTCCACAATTTCACCTTTGTCCATGACCACCAAGCGATCGGCTTTGCGCAGGGTAGACAAACGGTGCGCAATCGCAATCGTCGTGCGACCCCGCACGAGGTTGTCGAGCGCCTTTTGGATTTCTTTTTCAGTCTCGGTGTCGACCGCAGATGTGGCTTCGTCCAGAATCAAAATGCGCGGATTGATGAGCAAGGCACGCGCAATTGAAATGCGCTGACGTTCACCACCAGAAAGGCCCTGGCCTCGCTCACCGACCAGCGAGTCGTAGCCTTGCGGCATGCGCAAGATGAACTCGTGCGCATGGGCGGCACGGGCCGCAGCGACGATCTCATCGCGGCTTGCTTCGGGCTTGCCATAAGCAATGTTGTCGGCAATCGTGCCGAAGAACAGAAACGGCTCTTGCAGCACCAAGCCAATATGACGACGGTAATCGGCCACGCGCAACTGCCGGATGTCAACGCCGTCGAGCTCGATCACACCGTCGGACAGGTCATAGAAGCGGCACATCAAATTCACCAAGGTACTTTTGCCCGAGCCGCTGTGCCCTACCAGACCGATCATCTGGCCAGGCTCGATGTCCAAGTTGAGCTTGCGAATCACAGCACGGTTGCCATACCGAAATCCGGCTTGGCGCAAAGTGATTCGGCCTTCAACGCGCGGCATGGCCACCGGATGAGCGGGCTCCGGCACGCTGGAGACGTGGTCCAGAATTTCGAAAATTCGCTTGGCACCGGAAGCTGCTTTTTGCGTGGTTGACACAATTCGGCTCATCGAATCGAGTCGCATGTAAAAGCGTCCGATATAGGCTAAAAATGCCGTCAACACCCCGACGGTGATCTCGTTGCGGGAAACCTGCCAAATGCCAAATCCCCAGACCACCAGCAAGCCCACCTCGGTCATCAAGGTTACCGTCGGAGAGAACAAGGACCAGACGCGATTCAACCGGTCGTTGACTGCCAAATTGTGTTGATTGGCCTCGTTGAAGCGTTGCGCCTCGCGGTCTTCTTGGGCAAAGGCTTTGACAACCCGAATGCCCGGAATGGTGTCCGTCAAGACGTTGGTCACTTCGGACCACACACGGTCAATTTTTTCAAAGCCTGTGCGCAAACGGTCACGCACCACATGAATCAACCAAGCAATGAACGGCAGTGGCAACAAGGTGACGATGGCCAAGGTGGGGTTGATGGTGAACAAGATCACCGAGGTCATCAAGATCATCAAGACATCGGTGGCAAAGTCAAGCAAATGCAAGGACAAAAACACGTTGATGCGGTCCGTTTCACTGCCGATGCGGGCAATCAAATCGCCCGTTCGTCGACCGCCAAAATACTCCAGCGACAATTTGAGCAGGTGCTCGTAGGTGGTGGTGCGTAAATCGGCACCAATGCGCTCGGACACCAGGGCCAAAATATAAGTTTTGACCCAACCCAAGCCCCAAGCCAGCAGCGCTGAACCGAACAAGCCGATCAGGTACCAAGCCACCGTCATCGGTTCTATTTTTTGGCCGTTTTGGAAGGGGATCAACACCTCGTCCATGAGGGGCATCGTTAAATAAGGCGGCACCAAAGTGGCCGCAGTGGAGGCCAAGGTCAATAAAAAACCGGCCAACAATTGGCCCTGGTAGGGCCTGGCAAAACGCCAGAGTTTGAACAAAGTCCAGGTTGAGGGGGGTACCATTTCGGCACTGAGACAAACGGGACAATCCTCGACGTCGTCCGTCAGCGCCGAGTGACAGACCGGGCAAAATCCTGAAACGGCATCTTCCGCCAGATCACGCTCGCCAGGACCCGCATGGCATACCGCCAATTGGTCAACCAAGCGCAAAGCCGCAGGCTGACGCCCTAAAGTGAAGCGCCAAACCGCCAATAATGTAGATAAATTTCTTAATTCCAGCTTGGCAACACCGGCATGATCGGTCAAAACAAACCGATGCCCAGGCACTAAGCTCCAAGATTGGCAGTCATTGATACCTTCTTGGAAAGATAAAACACGCCTGTCAGTCAAAATAATCACACTTTTAGTGAATTTCAACTCGCTGTTCAGGTCAACCTCCATGGCGGCTGAAACGTTCTCTTCTGATTGCAGAGTTTCAGAGACCACCGGCCGCCAAGTATCAGGTATCCCCGCTAAGGAAGAAGTCAAAGGGTAAGTCGGTGTCATTTGGAATTTTGCAACAAGAGCCACGTCAGCAATGGCGGCATATAAAAACAGCAACAGAAGCGGCCGGGACTGAACCCATGCACCTTGTTAAACCAGCGTTACTTGCCGAGTCGGGCGCTCATCGAACCTCTGTTCGGTCATTGTATCGCTCGCCCGAATTTTCAATCCAGTTCCTGCGAACAACCTACCTTCGCGGTCCCAATATCTGGACCTACCGTCCCGTATTGGAAACCTGGATCGACATTGGCGCCCTGGAGGATTGCCCTTCCAACACGCTGCCCGGCTTTGTGGAGCGATTGACGGCTTGGCTACCCGGCTTAGAAGATCACCGTTGCAGCGTAGGAGAAAAAGGCGGTTTCATCCAACGTCTGGAAGAAGGTACTTGGCCTGGACACATTCTTGAACACGTTGCCCTGGAATTGCAAAGCCGCGCAGGCATGCAAACAGGGTTTGGCAAAGCGCGCGAAGCCGGTCCTCGCGGGATTTACAAAGTCGTGATCCGTACGCGCCATCCCGAAGTGAGTCAAAAAGCACTCTCTTATAGCCGCGACCTGATTTTGGCAGCCATTGCCAACCGTCAGTTTGATGTGGGCAGCGCGATTGCTGACTTGACCCACATGGTCGACGCCTTATGCATCGGCCCCAGTACGGCCTGCATCGTCGATGCGGCGGCGGAATTGGACATCCCCCACATTCGCTTGAACGATGGAAATTTGGTGCAATTGGGCCACGGCGCCAACCAACGCCGCATCTGGACGGCTGAAACCGATCAGACCAGCGCTATCGCTGAAAGCATCTCGAAAGACAAAGACCTGACCAAAACTTTGTTGGCCACCTGTGGTGTTCCGGTTCCGCAGGGCCAGATTGTCAAGTCGCCCGCGCAGGCCTGGGAAGCTGCCCAAGACATTGGCTTGCCCGTGTGCGTCAAACCCACCGACGGCAACCATGCGCGCGGCGTTTCGCTTGAATTGACAACCCAAGCTGAAATTGAATCTGCTTATGCCTTAGCCCTGGCCGAGGGCAGCGAAGTCCTGGTGGAGCGGCACATTTTGGGTGACGAGCACCGCTTGTTAGTTGTTGGTGGCCGCGTGGTGGCGGCCAACAAAGGCGAAAAGGCGCATGTGATCGGTGATGGTGTCTCGACCGTCGAACAATTGATCGAACTCCAAATCAATTCAGACCCTCGCCGCGGTGAAGAAGAGGATTTCCCCTTGGACACGGTCCGTTTGGACGATCATCCGACCGCCGTGCTCGAGTTGCAACGTCAAGGTTTGTTGCGCAACAGTGTGCCGACCCTAGGCCAGCAGGTGCTGGTGATGCGGACCGGCAACATGGCGATGGACGTGACGGACTTGGTGCATCCTGATATAGCGGAACAAGTTGCTTTGGCCGCACGCGTGGTGGGCCTGGACATTGCTGGCGTGGACTTGGTGGTGCAAGATATTTCAAAACCCCTGAAAGCCCAAGGCGGCGCCATTGTCGAGGTCAATGCCGGCCCTGGCCTGCTGATGCACCTCAAACCGGCATCCGGCAAAGCCCGACCCGTTGGGGAGGCTATTGCCCGGCATTTGTTCAGTTCTGAGGAAGCCGGTCGCATTCCGGTGGTCGGCCTGATGGGCCATGGCGACACCACAGGGCCCGCCAAATTGATCGCGTGGTTGCTTCATCTCAAAGGCCTGGAAACAGGCTTGGCCTGCGCCTGCGGTTTGTTTTTAGGCAATCGCCGTTTGCAAAAAAACAGCGCCATGGATTGGGAAACGGCACAACGCCTGCTCATCAACCGTGCCGTTCAAGCTGCGGTATTTGAAACCACGGCCCGCCATTTGCTGACCGAAGGCCTGCCTTATGACCGATGCCAAATCGGCTTGGTCACCAGCATGCCCAAAGCCGAAGGACTGCAAGATTTGTTTGTCCACAACGATGCCCAAATGCCGGGCTTTGTGCGCACACAAATTGACGTTGTGTTGCCCAACGGGGTCGCTGTGTTGAATGCACAAGATGAGCAAGTCGCTGCTTTGGCGACCTACTGTGATGGCGAAGTCATTTTCTACGCCCAAAATGAAACGCATCCCACCCTTCAAGCGCATCGTGCAAAAGAGGGCAAAGTGGTTTTCGCCAGAGACAATCAAGTTATTTGGGCGCAAGGCAACCAGGAAACCGAGCTGTTCAGCCTGGCCGCCACAACCACGAGCAAGATCATCAAAATTCATCAGTTGTCACGCAACGATTTACTGGCAGCGGCCAGCGCAGCATGGGCATTGGATATTTCCAAAGACCTGATACGTGCCGGCGTCAAAAGCTTTGGACAAAGCCCGACCACTCACTGACACACAGCCCCTCATACCAGGAACACCGGCTCATGGAAGTCTCAAGAATTCGTGCACGTCGCGGGCCCAATTTGTGGAGCCGCCACACCAGCGTGGAAGTCATCGTTACATGTATGACGCCAGACCGCGACATCGTGCCTGGCAGTCCTTTTGAAAAACAACTGCGTCGCATTTTTCCAGCATTGGCTTTCATTGAAGGTGCACGCCCCGGGCAACAAGCCAGCATGGCGCATGCCCTGGAAAAAGTGACGCTGGGTTTGCAAGCGCAGGCCGGCTGTCCGGTGACCTTCAGTCGCACCACCGTCACCCAAGAGCCAGGGGTTTATCAAGTCGTGGTGCAGTACACCGAAGAAGCGGTTGGTCGTTTGGCATTGGATTTGGCGATGCAGCTTTGCAAGGCCGCCAAAGCTGGTGAGTCTTTTGATTTGGCTGCGGCCTTGGTGCAATTGAGTGAGCTTGACGAAGATGTCCGCTTGGGGCCTTCAACGGGTTCCATCGTGGATGCGGCGGTGCTTCGTGGCATTCCCTATCGTCGGTTGACGGATGGCAGTTTGGTGCAATTTGGGTGGGGCTCCAAGCAGCGCCGCATTCAGGCCGCTGAGACCGACAGTACGAGTGCCATCGCCGAATCGATTGCACAAGACAAGGACTTGACCAAATCGTTGCTGATGGCGGCTGGCGTGCCTGTGCCTGTGGGCAAACCCGCGCAAAACTTGGAACAAGCCTGGGCTATTGCAGAAGAAATTGGGCTGCCCGTGGTCGTCAAACCCCAAGACGGTAACCAAGGCAAAGGCGTGACCGTGAACATTGTGTCGCGCGAACATTTCGATGTCGCTTATGAAGCGGCCGCCTACTATGGCGAAGTCATGGTCGAGAGGTTTCTGCCTGGTCAGGATTACCGATTGTTGGTCGTAGGCAATAAGCTGATTGCTGCGGCCCGAAGAGAACCCCCATTGGTGGTGGGTGACGGTGTGCACACTGTTCAGGAGTTGGTGAATCTGGTCAATGCCGACCCTCGGCGAGGTGACGGACACTCTACTTCACTGACCAAAATCAAATTTGATGGCATTGCTTTTGCGCGTTTGGCCCAACAAGAGCTCCAACCCGAATCGGTGCCGGAAAAAGGCCGACGCGTGATTTTGCGCAACAACGCCAATTTGTCTACTGGCGGTACCGCCACCGATGTCACCGACGACGTTCACCCGGAAGTCGCCGCCCGGGCTGTGGCGGCCGCTCAAATGGTGGGGGTGGACATTTGCGGCGTAGACGTTGTCTCTGAATCGGTCTTGCGACCATTGGAAGAGCTTCAGGGTGGCATTGTCGAGGTCAATGCTGCGCCAGGTCTGCGCATGCACATCAGTCCGTCATTTGGCAAAGGCCGCAACGTCGGCAAGGCCGTCATCGAAAGCATGTTCAAGCCCAGTGATGATGGCCGTATCCCGGTGATTGCCGTTACGGGCACCAACGGCAAAACCACCACAGTCCGATTGACTTCGCACCTGCTGAAGACGCAGGGTATGCGGGTGGGTATGACCAACACCGATGGCGTGTACGTCAATGGACGCCAAATTGACGACGGCGATTGCAGTGGCCCCCGAAGCGCCCGCAATGTGCTGATGCATCCTGACGTGGACGCTGCTGTTTTTGAAACAGCACGAGGCGGCATGCTGCGAGAAGGCTTGGCCTTTGATCGCTGCAAAGTGGCCATCGTGACGAACATAGGGTCCGGTGATCATTTGGGTTTGAATTACATCACCACCTTGGAAGATTTGACGGTTCTCAAACGGGTGATTGTGTTGAATGTAGCCACCGATGGCATGGCCGTTCTTAACGCCACCGATCCATCTGTTGCGGCAATGGCCAAGCATTGCCCTGGCAGTGTGACCTTTTTTGCTCAAGATCCGCAACATCCTGTATTGGCAACGCATCGTGCACAAGGCAAACGTGTGGTGTTTGTTGAAAATGACCACATCGTGGCTCAGGAAGGTAAAAAAATATACCGTGTCCCGCTGGCCAACATTCCGCTGACTCGCCAAGGTCAAATCGGATTTCAAACTGAAAATGTGATGGCTTCTGTAGCAGCTGCCTGGGCCATCAATTTGTCATGGGAGAACATCAGTCAAGGCTTAGCAACCTTCATCAGCGATGTGCAAGGTGTGCCTGGCAGGTTCAATGTATTTGACTACCGGGGCGGAACAGTCATTGCCGACTACGGACATAACCCCGATGCCATTCAAGCCTTGGTCAACGCCGTGGACAACATGCCTGCAGCCAAACGGTCCGTCGTCATCAGCGGTGCAGGTGACCGGCGTGACCAGGACATTCGGGACCAAACCCGCATTCTGGGTCAAGCATTTGACAATGTCATTCTTTACCAAGATGCATGTCAGCGTGGACGTGAAGATGGCGAAGTTTTGAAGCTGTTGCGTGAAGGCTTAGAAGGGGCTGAGCGTACCCAGGGAATTGACGAAATACGCGGTGAATTCAATGCCATCGACAGTGCCATGGCACGATTGCAACCCGGCGACTTGTGCCTCATTTTGATTGATCAAGTTGAAGCGTCTTTGGCGTATATAGGCCAAAAAGTTCAGGCTGGTTGAAGCTCAAGACAAGGCCATGACAGTCAGGCCACTGAAGACAAACACCATCTGCCACACCAATAGACGGCGCCAGGTGGCAGGCCGACTTTCTACCCAATGGTACATCCCATAACCGGCCATAAGGGACAATGCAAACGACAGGAACAAGCCTAGAAAATTGGTCCACGGGTCCTGCCAACCCGCATTGAACCAAACGGCGCTGACCATCAAACTGATTGCAAAATGCGTTAAGAAAAGGGAGTAAGAGCGCAGCGCTATCGTGCTCAAAGCACGTCTCAAACTCAGTATCCAAGGACTTTCATTGATCGCCTGATCGCGTTCAGGCCAGATGGCCAAGGTCAAAGCCATGCCCCAAGCCAAGCCCATGCGCAAGCGAGGCTCCAGCCAGAGTGCCATCAAACCGAGTATAAAAATGATGGCCCAACCTTTGACTGTGAGACGGCTCAAGCGCACACGGCAGGCCAACATGCCTAAGCCATAGGAACCAAAAAAATACAAACCCTGGACGTCCATATTGTCCTGCCGGTTCCACCAATCCAAAGACAACGCAGTCAACAACAACCAGAGAAAAACCATCGCCCCCCGAAGCTTGACTCTGGGTTGCCATGCCTGTATTTTCGCGGCCATCCACACGGCCAATAAAGCCAGCGCATACAACTGAAAATCAATGGCCACATACCAAATACCTGCAGACAATGCTTGCACGCCCAGAAGGTCTTGCAACATCAGCAAGTGCACGGCCATGCTCCATAAAGTCGGCAAGCCAGACAAAGAAGAGTGGGGATACCAAGGCCGCACCATGGCGGTGACACAGACTGTCAAAGCGAGTGCGGCCATCAAAGGAATCGCCAAGCGCAAGAACCTTTTCCACAACAATCGCAACAGCGAAAAATGCGCAGGTAATCCTTGCACATTTGCAGGCAGCACACGCAAAAATTGGCTGGCAGTCAGAAAGCCGCCTACCACCAAAAAGGCTTGAACAGCAAGTTGACCATGGTTGTACAGTGCCGCCAATTGGACTGGGGCCAACAACATCACGCGGTCGAACATCGGACTGTAAACCGAGAGATGATGCAAGATGATGACGAGGCATCCGATCGCCTTGAAAACATCCAGAATAAACCAACGCCCCCCCTCTGTGGAGGCTGAGTCTTTTGACAATTCAGGCGCAGAATCCAAAACAGTCACAACCCTGCGCAGTGCGCAAAAACAGGCATATCAAAGCGCCAGACGGGCCCTGGCTGCCATGTATTCGCTCCGCAATTTGGCAACCAGTTCGGCCGTGCTCAGCACAGCGGTGATGGCACCAATGCCTTGACCACATCCCCAGATGTCCTTCCAGGCTTTCTTGGCATCACCGCCAAAATTCATCTTGGAAGGATCTGACACAGGCAGATTGTCGGGATCCAATCCAGCGGCCCGAATGGACGGGGCAAGGTAGTTGCCATGCACACCGGTGAAAAGATTGCTGTAAACGATATCGTCAGAATTGCTCTGGACAATCGCATTCTTGTAGCCATCGGCCGCACGGGCCTCAAGCGTTGCAATGAAGGCTGAGCCAATGTAGGCAAAGTCAGCGCCTATGGCTTGCGCCGCCAAAATGGCATCCCCCGTGGCAATAGCGCCTGACAGGGCGATGGGACCATCAAACCATTGCCGGATTTCCTGGATCAAGGCAAAGGGACTTTTGACCCCTGCATGGCCTCCTGCGCCAGCAGCCACAGCAATCAGGCCGTCAGCGCCCTTCTCAATGGCTTTGTGCGCATGTTTGTTGTTGATGATGTCGTGCAACACCACGCCCCCGTAGCTGTGGGCAGCCTCGTTAATTTCTTCCCTGGCGCCCAAGGAGGTGATGATGATCGGCACTTTGTATTTAACGCACATCGCCATGTCGTGTTCAAGGCGGTCATTGCTTTTGTGCACGATCTGGTTGATGGCAAACGGTGCGGCCGGCTTATCCGGATTTGCCTTGTTGTAAGCGGTTAAGGTTTCAGTGATCTCGATCAACCACTCTTCAAGCTGCTCTGCAGGACGTGCGTTGAGCGCGGGCATGGACCCAACAATACCGGCCTTGCACTGTTCGATCACCAACTTGGGATTGCTGATGATGAACAAGGGGGACGCGATAGCGGGGAAAGGCAAATGGGCCAGGACCGAGGGCAATTTGGACATGAAGTCTCCCGAACAAATGGGGCATTGTCAAAGCAAGCCAGTAAAAAGTGCTGTCAGTCAAGCGACAAGCCCAATGGAAAGTGAAGAATTAGAAGGCTTCCAACGCCATCGCATTGACACTTGCAGCGCCATGCACGATGCTGTCTCGGATACCCGGTGCCTTGGACAAAATGTGGTCGGCATAAAAACGAGCCGTCGTCACCTTGGCGGCCATGAAAGCCGCATCTTGCGCTTGCGCTTGAGGTGTCAATGCCACCAACATCGCGCGGCCTAATTGCCAGCCGGCCATCAAATTACCGGCCAACATGAGGTAGGGCACGCTACCGGCGAACACTTCGTTCGGATGGGCTTTGGTGTTGCCTGCGACAAAATCCACCACCTCAATGAATGCTTCGCGTGAGGTCTTTAAGCGATGGGCCATGACTTGGGCATCCACGCTGTCAGATGCTGCCAATTCGGCTTCGGTTTGCGCCACTTGCGCAGCCAAAGCTTTGGCGGTTTGCCCTCCGTCGCGCGAAGTCTTGCGCCCCACCAAGTCGTTGGCTTGAATAGCAGTCGTGCCTTCGTAGATGGTCAAAATTTTGGCATCACGGTAATACTGCGCAGCACCTGTTTCTTCGATGAACCCCATACCGCCGTGCACTTGAACACCCAGGCTGGTCACTTCAAGGCTCATTTCGGTACTGAAACCTTTGACCAGCGGTACCATGAATTCATAAAAAACTTGATTCTGTTTGCGAACCTCTGCATCGGGATGGTGGTGCGAGGCATCGTAAGCAGCGGCCGCAGTGGACGCCATGGCGCGACAGCCTTCTGTATAAGCACGCATGGTCATCAGCATACGGCGTACATCAGGATGGTGAATGATGGCGCCTGCGCCAGGCAAGCTGCCATCCACGGGGCGGCCTTGCACACGGTCCTTGGCGTATTCAACTGCCTTTTGGTAGGCGCGCTGCGCAATCGCAATGCCTTGAACGCCAACGGCATAGCGGGCTGCGTTCATCATGATGAACATGTATTCAAGACCCCGGTTTTCTTGTCCGACCAAAAAGCCGACGCCTCCCCCGTTGTCACCAAACTGAAGCACGGCAGTCGGGCTGGCCTTGATGCCCATTTTGTGTTCGATACTCACGCAATGCACATCGTTGCGCTGACCTAATGTGCCATCGGCCTTGACCATGAATTTAGGCACCACAAAAAGGCTGATGCCTTTGACGCCTTCTGGCGCACCTTGGACCCGCGCTAACACCAGGTGGACGATGTTGTCGGCCATGTCGTGATCACCATAGGTGATGTAGATTTTGGTGCCAAAAATCTTGAACGTACCGTCTGGCTGTGGTTCAGCGCGTGTTCGAACTGCCGCCAAATCCGAGCCGGCTTGCGGCTCCGTCAGGTTCATGGTGCCGGTCCATTCACCGGAGACCAATTTTTCAAGGTAGGTGGCCTTGAGTTCGTCAGAGCCTGCCGTCAAAAGCGCCTCAATCGCACCGTCAGTCAACAAGGGGCAAAGTGCAAATGCCATGTTGGCCGAATTGAGCATTTCGCCACAAGCCGCACCAATCGTCTTGGGCAAACCTTGACCACCATATTCAACGGGGTGCTGCAGGCCTTGCCAACCGCCCTCAGCGTATTGTTTGTAGGCGGCCTTAAAGCCTGGCGTGGTGGTCACGCCGCTGCCATTGTGGAAAGATGGATTTTTGTCACCTTCCCAGTTCAAAGGAGAGAGCACATCTTGGTTGAGTTTGGCTGACTCTTCAAGCACCGCTTGCGCGGTTTCAAGCCCCGCATCTTCAAAGCCGGGAATCTGCGCAATCTGCTCGATGCGTGCCAGATGCTCGATATTAAAGAGCATGTCTTTGAGGGGGGCGATGTAGCTCATGGTGTGTCTCTTTGAATTTCAACAGCAGTCGGGTCGGTCTTTTGCAATCGGAGCAAACGCCATTACAGCGAGCGCACCAACTCCGGTACAGCGGTAAATAAATCCGCTTCCAAACCGAAATCCGCTACGCTGAAAATCGGCGCCTCGGGATCCTTGTTGATGGCCACGATCACTTTGGAATCCTTCATGCCTGCCAAGTGCTGAATAGCGCCCGAGATACCACAAGCGATATACAGCTGAGGGGCGACGATCTTGCCTGTCTGCCCCACTTGCAAGTCGTTTGCGGCGTAACCGGCATCCACTGCAGCGCGGCTGGCACCAATCGCAGCACCCAGCTTGTCGGCCAGCGGAGTCATGACTTCGTTGAACTTTTCAGAGCTGCCCAAAGCACGACCACCAGAGACAATGATCTTGGCCGCGGTCAACTCAGGTCGATCGTTCTTGGCAATTTCGCTGCCTTTGAAGCTGCTCTTGCCGCTGTCGGCTTGGGCAACAGGTGTTTCTACGGCGGCAGCGCCGCCGCTCGAAGCAGCTGCATCAAAACCTGTGGTTCTCACCGTGATGACTTTGGTTGCGTCAGAGGACTGGACGGTGGCCATGGCGTTGCCCGCATAAATAGGTCGCTCAAAAGTGTCTGGCGAATCTACTTTGGTGATGTCGCTGATTTGGGCCACGTCCAATTTGGCGGCCACACGCGGGGCCACGTTTTTGCCAGCGGCAGTGGCGGGGAACAGGATGTGGCTGTAGTTAGCTGCGATGGCCAACACTTCAGCCGACACGTTTTCAGCCAATGCATGGGCCAGGCTTTCGCTGTCCACATGAATGACTTTGGAAACGCCAGCGATTTGCGCAGCCGCAGCCGCAGCCGCAGCCGCATGGTGGCCGGCAACGAGAACATGCACATCACCGCCGCAGGCCGCTGCAGCGGTCACTGTATTCAATGTTGCGACTTTGATCGAGGCGTTGTCGTGTTCTGCAATAACTAATGCGGTCATGGTCAAATTACCTTTGCAACGTTTTTCAATTTATCAACCAAAGCAGCGACATCAGGCACCTTGATGCCCGCACTGCGCTTGGCAGGCTCAGACACCTTCAGTGTCTTGATCCGGGGGGTAATGTCAACACCCAGATCTTCAGGCTTGAACGTATCAAGCTGTTTCTTCTTGGCCTTCATGATGTTCGGCAGCGTCACGTAACGTGGCTCATTCAAACGCAAATCAGTGGTCACTACAGCAGGCAGGGAGATCGACAGGATTTCGAGACCGCCATCGATTTCGCGGGTCACAGAGGCCCGGCCATCGACCACTTCAATTTTGGATGCGTAGGTGGCTTGCGGCAGGTCGGCCAATGCAGCCAACATCTGACCCGTTTGGTTGCAATCGTCATCAATCGCTTGCTTGCCCAAAATGATCAAGCCAGGTTGTTCTTTGTCGATCAAAGCCTTCAGCAATTTGGCCACTGCCAAAGGCTGCAAGTCCACATCGGCGGGGGTTTCGACCAAAATGCCGCGGTCAGCACCAATGGCCATCGCTGTGCGCAGGGTTTCCTGGCATTGCGTCACACCACACGACACGGCAATCACTTCAGTCGCCACGCCTTTTTCTCGCAAGCGAACCGCCTCTTCGATGGCAATCTCATCAAAGGGGTTCATGCTCATTTTGACGTTGGCGATGTCCACGCCGGTACCGTCAGATTTCACGCGGACTTTCACGTTGTAGTCCACCACCCGCTTGACGGGAACCAAAATTTTCATACACACATCTCCGTTGATTGAATTTCGAATGGCGTTAAGGCTGTATGAGCCTCATGCGTAATTGACGTTAACGTAAACGTCAATTGTGCCCCAGAACCCATGTAAAAGCGAGCCGTCCCGATAAAAAAGCACGGTCGTTCTTAATTTTACATCAAGCTTTTGCTGTCAATCCGCATTGTGAACGAGGAAACCTAGGGAATTCACCGACCGATTGGTCGGTTAATTGCGGTTAGCATCGGCTTATGTCTGAACAACTTCAGATGACACGATGTTTTGCAATCCAACTCTTGGAGTTTTCTCATGAAAAAAACACTGCTTTCAATGACCTGCTTTGTTGCAGCCAACTTGGTCACGGCTACAGGCTTGCAAGCCCAAACTGTGCTGACTGTTTCTAGCTGGTTACCCCCCACGCATACCGCCAGCATGGCGCAAAAAGAATGGTGTGATCTGCTCGAGACCAACACCACAGGCCGTGTCAAATGCAACATCTTGCCCCGTGGCGTGACCCCTGCCCCTGGCACCTATGATGCCGTCAAAAATGGTTTGGCGGATCTGTCTTACACAGTCCACGGCTACACCCCTGGACGCTTCGTTCATACGCAAATGACAGAGTTGCCTTTCTTGGGTAACAGTGCAGAAACCATCTCCGTGGCATTGAGCCGCGTCAGTGGCAAGTACCCAGAATTTGCCGCCGAACACCAAGGCGTCAAAGTGATCACTTTGTTCTCGCATGGCCCGGGCATTGTGTTCAATACCAAGCGCCCCATTGCCAAAGTAGATGATCTGTCAGGCCTGAAATTCCGTGTGGGTGGCGGTATGGTCAACGAAATGTCCAAAGTTTTGAACATGAACGTCACCCTCAAACCTGCACCTGATTCTTATGAATTGTTGTCGAGCGGCGTCATGGATGGCACCTTGTTCCCAGCCGAGTCCACCGAGTCCTTCAAGATTGACAAGATCATCAAGCACGCCACCACCTTTCCAGGCGGCCTCTACAACACGAGCTTTGTGTTCATGATGAACCAAGCCAAGTACGACAAATTGTCTGCTGAGGATAAAAAAGCCGTGGATGCTATCTCTGGCGAAACCGCTGCCCGCATCTTTGGCCGTGGCTGGGACAAAGTGGACCGTCGCGCCTTTGCCTTGATGCAGGTCAACAACGTCTTGATCACGAAAGCCGACGCCAAATTCGTGGCCGATGTCAAAGCCAAAACTGCCCCTCTGGAACAAGGCTGGGTCAAGGCTTCTGAAGCCAAAGGCCTGAAGAACCCCGCCAAAGTGTTGGCCGAGTTCCGCGCCGAGATTGCCAAACTCGAAAAGTAATCGCTTGACCCTACCCTGCTGTCAGCTGACAGCCAACGGTACTCGCTACCATCGGCGGGTACCGTTTTTTTTGATATTGAGGACCTACTTTGAAAAAGTTTCTTGAAACAGCCTCCGGATTGCTGGCAGGCTTGGCCCTGTTCGCCATCATGGTGCTCACCTTTCTGGATGTGGGGGGGCGCAAATTGCTGGACCACTCCATCACCGGCTCGCTCGAAATGACCGAACTGCTCATGGTGGTGGTGATTTTTGGCGCCTTGCCCTTGGTGTCCGAACGTGGAGAACATGTCGTGTTCGATTCGCTGGATGGTTTTTTACCGGATGTGATTAAAAAAATACAACGCGGATTGGTGCATCTGCTGTGCGGTGTAGCCTTGATCGGTTTGGGTTGGCTCATGTGGCAAACCGGCAATGATTTTTTTGCTTCCGGTGAAACCACTGCGCAACTTAAAATTTTGAAAGCGCCTTTCATTTACGGCATGGGTTTGCTTTGCGCATTCACGGGTCTGATTCACTTGTCCTTCATGCGTCACCCGTTGAACAATGCAGAATCTGAAGGCGGTGTTTTGTGATTGAAGCTTTACTTGGATTTGCGGCCATCTTTGGCTTGGCTTTGTTGCGTGTGCCTTTGGCCTTTTCGATGGGCATGGTTGGCATTGTGGGCATAGGCCTAACGCGCGGCTGGATGCCCGCACTGGCCAGCACCGCTCAAGTGGTGCATGAAACCGGCTTTGCCTATACCTTGTCCGTGATCCCCTTGTTCATCTTGATGGGTAACTTTGTCGCTCGTGCTGGTTTGGCGCATGAATTATTCCATGCCGCCTATACCTTTATTGGTCACCGCCGTGGCGGCTTGGCACACGCCACGATTGCTGCTTGTGCGGGCTTTGGCGCGATTTGCGGCTCGTCCATCGCCACCGCCGCCACCATGAGCAAAGTGGCGTATCCTTCTATGAAAAAGCTGGGCTACAGCGATGCGCTTTCAACAGGTGTGATTGCGGCAGGCGGCACATTGGGCATCATGATTCCACCTTCGACCATCATGGTGATTTACGGCATCGTGACCGAGACGCATATCGGCAAACTGTTTGCTGCAGGCGTGATTCCAGGCATTCTGACGGCCATTTTGATGATGGGCGCCGTCGTCTTGATGACGATGCAAAATCCCGAACATGCCCCTGCGGGCGAAAAGTTCACTTGGGCGCAGCGCTTTGAGGCCTTGCGCGGCATCTGGGGGGTTTTGCTGTTGGTTTTCATTGTGTTGGGTGGTATTTACGGTGGCATCTTTACCGCCACAGAAGGTGCTGGCATGGGCGCTTCGGGCGCATTTCTTTTTGCGTGGGCCCGTGGTGCACTGAGCTGGAAATCGCTCTACGACATCCTGGTCGAATCGGCTCGCACGACGGCCATGTTGTTCACCTTATTGATCGCCGCAACGATATTCGCCAACTTTGTGAACTTCACCACCATGCCTGGCGACCTCAAAGAGTGGATCACTCACTTGGGTCTTTCTCCCATCATGGTGGTAGGCGCGATGATGGTGATCTATGTGATTTTGGGCACCGTGATGGAAGAGTTGACCATGGTCTTGCTGACCATACCGTTGTTCTTTCCTATCGTGGTTCAACTGGGTTTTGACCCCGTTTGGTTTGGTGTGCTGATCGTGATGGTGATTCAGATCGGCTTGATCTCACCGCCTGTGGGCATGAACCTCTTTGTGCTCAACACCTTGCTGCCCAAAGTGGGCTTGGGTACCATCTTCCGAGGTGTCTGGCCGCTGGTGTTGGTGTTGGTCATCACCTTGGGCATCTTGCTGGCATTCCCAGCCCTGAGCCTGTGGCTGCCGTCAATGATGGTTTAAGCCACCATTCTGACCACACGTTGCGGGTACGGGATCTCAATCCCGTTCGCCCGCAAACGTTGCAAAATCCCAATGTGAATCAGCGATTTCACATTCAAGAGACTGCCCTCTTCTTCATGCAACCAATACCCTAAAGTGAAGTCCAGTCCATCGGCACCAAAAGCCGACAATGCAACGGTTGGCAAAGGCTCCTGCAATACACGCGTTTGTTCAGCACAAGCTTCCAGCAGCAATGCCATGACTTGCGGTACATCGCTCTCATAACCGACAGACACATGAATCGACTGCCAGACTTTGCTGTCCGCCAAGGTCAAATTTTCAACCCGATTAGAAATCAACATTTCGTTGGGAACGATGGATTCACGACCCGTCACCGAACGAATCACGGTGTAACGCGCCTTGATGTCGGTAATGCGTCCCTCAAAATCATCGACACGGACGTTGTCTCCAATCCGCAGACTCCGCTCGGTCAGAATCACAAAACCACTCACGTAATTGGCGGCCAATTTTTGCAAGCCCAAGCCCATACCCACACCCAGAGCGCCGCCCATCACCGATAAGGCGGTCAAATCAATTCCCGCAGAAGACAAGGCCAACAAAACGCCGACGAACAGAAGCAGCGCGGTGGCGGCGTTGCTCATCGCTTTACGAAGCGACAAATCGCTGCCCGTGGCATTTTTTAACAAGCGAGACTCAAGTGCGGATGACAGCCACAAGGTCAAAATTAACACCACGGTAGCGGTCAAGCCCCCTTCGATCAAGGTGCGAACCGACAACAACGAGCCGCCCACTTTCCAATGAATTTGATCCAACTCCTCCAGCAGCAAAGGCAACAATCCCGTGATCCACAAAACCGCTGCACCCCATGCGAGCCATGACAGCGTGCGCTCAATGGGTCTGACCCAATCGGATTGTTTGAAGGTCACTTGCAGCACTTTGACGCCCAATCGAATCGCCGCCAAGGAAACGCAAACAGGCACCCAAATGTCCATCAGCATCACATCGACCTGCTGCTGGAATACGGCTCTCACAAGAAAAGAAAAAGCCATCAAGGCCAGAGGAAAGAGCACCCCATCAATCAATCGCTGACCCAGCAAAATGGTCAAAGACGCTCGGGGTGCTGCGCTGCGGACCATCCATGCCAAAAGCCATGAGGAGATCACACAACCTGCGATCAAACTCAACTCCAAACTTGTCTGCACCCAAGTCAATCCATCCAACCAAGCCAAGGGGTCCTCCACCCGAATCACCCCGCGACTCAAGGCCATTGAGGTGCCCTCTTTTCAATGAAGGCCTGGACTCCCTCTTGCGCCACAGGATGAACCATGTTGCAAGCCATGGTCTGACCCGCCAATTGGTAGGCGGCTTCGATGCCCATTTCGCGTTGTTTATAAAACAAGGCCTTGCCCATGCGCACAGCTTCGCGTGGCTTACTCAGCACGGCCGCGACCAAGCGCTCTACTTCTTCATCCAGTTCTGCGGCAACGGTGACGCGATTGACCAAACCTTGTGCCTGCGCCTGGTTCGCGGTTAAAAAATCGCCTGTCAGCAGCATCTCCATGGCCTGTTTGGCACCGATGTTACGAGACAACGGAACGCTGGGTGTTGCACAAAACAAGCCTACGTCAATCCCATTGACGCCAAAAAGAGCTGTATCTGCTGCAACGGCCAAATCGCATTGCGCCACCAATTGGCAACCTGCTGCCGTCGCGATGCCTTGCACACGGGCAATCACGGGCACGGGTAAATTTTGAATCGCCAGCATCATTCGCGTGCATTGCGCAAAAAGATTTTGGTAATAAGCCAACTCGGGTTGAGCACGCATCTCCTTCAAATTGTGTCCCGCACAAAAAGCCTTGCCCGCAGCCGCCAGGACAACGATTCGGCCCATGTCATCTTCGACTACGCGCTGAAGTGCATGGTGCAAAGCGGCCAAGACGGACTCACTCAATGCGTTGAAAGTAGCAGGTGAGTTGAGCGTCAGCGTGTGCACTCCCCGGGCATCGCGGTGGTGCAACACCCCTTGATCGGTAGAAGAAATCAGTTCATTGGTCATGAACACTATTGTGGCCGATTGCTATCGAGGGGATCAATGCCTTGAAGCAAATTGTGCTTGCCACTCTTCCATGGGCATGAAGGTGGGGTCACTTCGGCAGATGGCCTCGGTTTCACGCAAGATGGTGGCATCGTCCTTCGTCAAATCCAAAGGATCGCCATGGGGCTGGGCGATGTAAAAAGGCAAGTCAATGTAAATTTCAACCGTGTTGCCTTCGGGGTCTGCGAAATACACCGACAAAGCATTGCCATGATTCAGAGGCAAGACTTTGGTGGCGCCCCACGCTGTCGCCGTTGCCGTCAAATCCCGCAGGGACTGAATAGAGGGAACAGCAAAAGACAGCTGCATCACGGTGCTGAAAGTAGCCTCTGCCGGACGACCTCCAGCGATGACCAACTGATGGTGCTGGTGAGGACTGGCACTCAAGAAAACCAAAGGTCCTTTGAACGTTCTTCCCACACCTCGGTCTGTTTCAACCAGTCCGAAGACGGTTTTGTAAAAATGCACCATCTTGTCCACATCGGTGACATAGATACCAAAATGTGAAGGGGTGGGTTTGCTGACTGTAAGCATGCGAGGGTCTCCAAAGTTTTCAGGGTGTATCAAAGCTTTTCTTGCATGCAAAAGCCTATCGCTTTTATTTCTTATTTTGACAATGTCGGTGAGTCAAACATTGTTCTCAAATTATGCACAAAACACTTTTTAGTGCTGCAAGTAATAACCCTGAGGGATTCAAACATCTGCCAGCACCCGCAAGTGTGCTTCTACGCTTCGAGCCAAGGCACTCAGGTTGTAACCGCCCTCCAGACAACTGACAATGCGGCCCTGGCTGTAACGCAACGCTATGTCTTTGATCCGCTGCGTGATCCAAGCGTAGTCCTGCTCAACCAAGCCCATCTGCCCCAAATCATCTTCGCGGTGTGCATCAAAACCCGCACTGATGAAAATCATCTCAGGTCGATGGGCTTCCAGTCGAGGGACCCACATGACCTCGATCAATTCACGCACATCCATGCCCTTGGTGTAGGCCGGAACGGGCACGTTGACCAAATTGGAAGCATCAGACTGAGAGCCTCCCTCGGGATAAAACGGGTGCTGAAAAAAACTGACCATCAAAATACGGTCATCGCCTGCCACAATATTTTCGGTGCCATTCCCATGATGAACATCGAAGTCGACAATCGCAACGCGCTGGAGTCCATGGCGCTCCACCGCGTACTTGGCAGCAATCGCCACATTATTGAAAAAACAAAAACCCATGGCTTTGTCACGACAAGCATGGTGACCCGGCGGACGCACAGCGCAAAAAGCATTCTCCAATTCCCCAGAAATGACCGCGTCGGTAGCCTCTAAAGCGGCACCAGCCGCACGCAATGCAGCATCCCATGTGAAAGAATTCATGGCCGTATCAGGGTCCAGTGCACTGTGCGCCGGACCACCCGCCTGCATGTCCTCGCGCAAGGCATCGCTCAAGCCCCTCAGTGAAGCCACATGCATTCGGCCGTGAGCCAACTCAATATCCGACAGTGAGGCTTGACCCGGCTCCCGCCGGTCGAGGGCATGGTCCAATCCTGTGACCAGCAGTCTGTCTTCAATAGCGTCCAATCGCGCAGGGCATTCCGGATGCCCCACCCCCATCTCATGTTTCCAGAAATCGCGGTGGGTGAAGTAACCAGTGGCGCCCATGTCTTTGTTCTTGGTGGAGTCACTCTGCAGGGCACAAGCGCCCGCCAAGCCCTTTCAGCTTATCACGCACCCAGCGTGAATCTCGATAACACCTATCCTGCCTCAGAGGATTTTGAGCAGCATCTAGGACAAAAACACCTTCAGGCCATTACACTGAAAACCTTTGTGTTCTAAGCTACATCAACATGCAACAGACGGTCTTTGCCTCATGACTTTTCTATCTTCTAACTCACTCTGCCTGACTCAAAGACTGGGATGCTTACTCCTTCTGTGCCTGTGCAGCACTTTCGCTTGGACAGCACCTCAACATCACACACACAAGAAGGCTGTCGTCCCTTCGCATGCCGTAAAAAACACCCCGAGCGTTAAGAAATCAAAAAGAAAATTGAGCACGCAACCCTTTGCTGCCGAGGCTTACAGCACCAGCGATGTCGCCATGGATTGGTCAAATGCCTTTGCACAACGCCATCAAATTGACCGAGAATGGGTCCGGAGCACTGTTGGACAAGCGCGCAAAATTCCAGCCATCACTCAATATGTGATGCCCCCAGCAACACCCAGCGCCAAAAATTGGCGGGCTTACCGCAACCGTTTTGTAGAACCGATACGCATCCAGGCAGGAATGCGTTTTTGGCAAGCGAATGAAGCCATCTTGGCGCGTGCAGAACAAGCCTATGGCGTACCCGCTGAAATCATCGTCGGCATCATAGGCGTCGAAACCATGTATGGACAAAATACCGGCCATTTCCGTGTGGTTGACGCGCTGGCCACCTTGGCCTTTGATTTTCCGGCGCAGCACCCGCGTGCAGCCGAAAGGCAGCCGTATTTTGCTGGCGAACTGGAACAGTTTTTATTGTTGGCCCAACGTAACCGCTGGGACCCCTTAGCCATCAAAGGCAGCTACGCCGGCGCCATGGGCTGGCCCCAATTCATGCCTGGGAGTTGGGCCAAGTTCGCGGTGGACTTTGATGGCGATGGCCGCATTGACCTCTATAACAGCCAGGCCGATGTGATTGGCTCGGTGGCCAATTACTTCAAAGCCTTCAACTGGCAAACCGGTATGCCCACGCATTACCCTGTGCAATTTGATGCAACCCGACTGAACATGGATGCTTTGATGGCGCCCGACATATTGCCGACCTTCAGTGTCAGTAGCTTCGCAGCCAAAGGGGCTATGCTTGAAGGAGCAGCACTGCAACACCTTGGCCCCTTGGCCTTGATTGAATTACAAAATGGGGGCGAACCACCCAGCTACGTTGCAGGAACAGAAAATTTCTATGCAATTACCCGGTACAACTGGAGCAGCTACTACGCCATGGCGGTGATCGATTTGGGGCAAGAAATCAAAGCGGCCAGACAGCGCTGAGCCAGCCTAGAACCACGCAACTTTGTAGGAGCTTGCCTGCAAGCGAAGATCTTTAGCGCCACCAGTCAATAAAAAACGACCAAGTCCAGATGAACCCCCTGAACCCCAAGAAACTGTTGTTGACCAAATGGACAGCAGTGACGCCTCTAGCCAAACAAAAACACTTTCTTGTCAGCAAGGTGATCCAACCTGAAGTGCCCACCGATCCAATTGAGTGGGTTGAAATCGAATCCGTGTTTTCCAAAGCCACTCAGGTCATACCTTGGCGTGATCTGCAAAACGACAGGGTCTGGCGGCAGGGGTGGGTTTGATCAGAAAAGTATTTCTGCATAGCCTGTCATCCGTC
>CANBWK010000019.1 GCA_947373105.1 Comamonadaceae bacterium
GAGCGTGCCGTGATTTACACCTTCCACTCCATCTTGGGTCAGGGTTGGCGACAGCGTCGATTGATGTTGGCCGGTGACGCGGCTCACCAAACGCCCCCCTTTTTGGGGCAAGGAATGTGTGCGGGAATTAGGGACGCAGCCAATCTCGCCTGGAAACTGGATGCTGTGCTGCATGGCCGGGTCAGCGACGAACTGCTGGACACCTATGAAAGCGAACGCTCGCCGCACGTCCACGCCTTCATTGATTTAGCAGTGAGATTGGGCGACATCATCCAGACCACCGACCCACAGGCCGCCCGCGAGCGGGATGCCAAGTTCAAGGCGGGACAGCCCACCATTTTTGAGTTTCCCACACCGCGTCTAGGACCCGGTTTCTGGCTTGGTGATGCCGGGCCCGTTGGACAAATTTTCCCGCAACCCGAACTGGCAGATGGCCGTCTGCTCGACCAAGTCCTGGGCATTCATTTTGCAGTGATCGGCACCCCAGAGGTGTTGGCACAAGCCAGCGAGGCCACACGTCAGCGCTGGCAACACCTCGGCGCCGTGGTGCTTGCCGCAACCGATCCCCTCGTTCTGACTTGGTTGCAAAATCAGCAAGTCACTGCCGTGCTGCTGCGCCCTGATCGGTACATCGCAGGTGTGGCGCGCAGCGCAAGCGAGCTGGACAAAATCTGTCTTGGCTTGCTTGCAGAGGTTGAAGCAGCGCATTGACAAGATGAACGACAAAGCCGACTCCAGCCTCTCACGCATGCTCAGCGTGCTGGATCTGTTTACAGATCAACGCTTGCAATGGACCGCCGACGACATCAGCGAAGCGCTTCAAGTTTCACTGCCAACGGGCTATCGCTATGTCAGGATGCTGAGCGAGTCGGGCCTCTTGCAGCGCAGCGCTGACTCGCAATACACACTGGGGCCGCGAATCATCGTGCTGGACCACTACATTCGTCAGGCCGATCCTGTGCTGCAACACGGCATTCCATTTATGAAAGAATTGGTGGCGCAGACTGGGCTGGACTGCGTGGTCTCGGCACTTCTTGGGCAGCAGTTACTCGACACGCATCGGGAGTTGGGCCAGGCACCGGCCAATTTGAGTTATGGCCGGGGACGTCCACGACCGCTGTTCAAAGGCGGTGCGCCCAAAGTGATTCTGGCGGGATGGACGCCCACCGCTTTGCACAAGCTTTTGGACTCGCGCACCGACGAGGTGGCCGCTGCAGGCCTGCCGACCGATTGGCCCAGCTTCAGGCGCTACTACAGCCAGATCCGCAAAGCGGGTTATTACCTGTCGAATGGCGAACTTGAAACCAATCTGGCGGCCTTGGCGGCGCCTTTGCACCATGCCGATGGCAGCGTCGCTGGCGCCCTGTCTCTGGTCACCTCGGTTCAACGTATGTCAGTGATAGACGTGGACAAATTGGCCCAACTCGTGATGCGTGCCGCCAAAGATATCAGCACCCGAATGATCAGTTCATCCGCAAGGGATTAACGCCATCGCCCTTGAATTGCTTATTGAGCCACGGCGCCTTTGGGCTCTGCTGGCTCTTCACTCGGCCAGTCGCGGATGTAGGCCTTGAGCATCTGGTTCTCAAAGTTCTGACTGTCCACCACCGCCTTGGCCACGTCGTACAAACTGATCACACCCACCAACATGCGTTTGTCCATCACCGGCATGTACCGGGCATGGCGGTCCAGCATCATGCGGCGTACTTCGTCCAAGTCGGTTTCGCTGGTGCACGTCATGGGGTATTCATCCATGGCAGAGCGCACAGTCATCGAACCAATTTGCCCCCCATTTTTGACAATCGCCTGAATCACTTCGCGGAATGTGAGCATACCCACCAAATCGCCGTATTCCATGACCACCACAGAGCCAATGTCTTTCTCGGACATGACGTCGACGGCCTCAGACAAGGGCTGTGACGGTGTGACCGTGAACAAGGTGGTGCCTTTGACGCGAAGGATGTCACTGACTTTCATGGCGGTCTCCAATGTGCGTGAATCGACTTCATCCCGCGAAAATTTTTTGCGGTAAAACAATATAGCCCAGAATGCCGCTGCAGCACAGATCAAAATGTCTTTTGCGCGCCATGCAAGCTGATTTTCTTGGCACACAATACAAAAAGTTCATTCAAGCTTGCGCTTGCACAAGCCTTTCGCCACGATTTTTCAGGAGTGTTCCATGTCAGGTTACGCCGATCCCGGTTTTGACACCTTGGCCCTGCACGCAGGCGCCGCACCCGACCCCGCCACGGGTGCCCGCGCCGTGCCCATTCATCTGACCACGTCGTTCGTCTTCGAGTCAAGCGACCAGGCCGCTGCCTTGTTCAATTTGGAGAGGGCCGGCCATGTCTACAGCCGCATCAGCAACCCGACCAACGCGGTGTTGGAGCAAAGGGTTGCCGCGCTGGAAGGCGGCATTGGGGCCATTGCCACGGCCAGCGGCCAAGCGGCTTTGCACCTGAGCATTGCCACCCTCATGGGGGCGGGCTCGCACATTGTGGCGTCCACCGCTTTGTATGGCGGCTCACACAACCTGCTGCATTACACGCTCAGTCGCTTTGGCATTGAAACCACCTTTGTCAATCCGGGCGACCTGGACGCCTGGCAAGCCGCCGTGCGACCCAACACCAAATTATTTTTCGGTGAAACGGTGGGCAACCCGGGCCTGGATGTGCTGGACATTCCACAGATCAGTGCCATCGCCCATGACAACGGCGTGCCCTTGTTGGTGGACTCCACCCTGACTTCGCCTTGGCTGATCAAGCCCTTCGACCATGGCGCTGACTTGATATACCACTCGGCTACCAAATTTTTATCCGGCCATGGAACGGTCATTGGCGGTGTGGTCGTGGACGGCGGCAGTTTTGATTGGGACAAGTCAGGCAAATTCACCGAACTGACCCAAGCCTATGAAGGCTTTCACAACATGGTCTTCAGCGAAGAAAGCACCGTCGGCGCGTTCTTGCTGCGGGCCCGCCGCGAAGGCCTGCGCGACTTTGGCGCCTGCATGAGCCCGCACACCGCCTGGCTGATTTTGCAAGGCATTGAAACTCTGCCTCTGCGCATGGCCCGCCACATGAGCAACACCGAAAAAGTGGTGCAATTTCTGGCCAGTCACCCCCTGGTCAGCCGGGTGGGCCACCCGATGCTGGAGAGCCATCCCTCGCATGCGCTGGCGCAAAAACTCTTGCCCCGTGGCGCTGGATCGGTGTTCAGTTTTGACATCCAAGGCACGCGCACTCAGGGTCAAAAATTCATTGAAGCCTTGCAAGTCTTCAGCCACCTGGCCAACGTAGGCGACTGCCGCAGCCTAGTGATTCACCCCGCCAGCACCACACATTTCCGCATGAGCGATGAGGCCCTCAAAGGCTCAGGCATTGGTCCCGGCACCATCCGCTTGTCCATCGGCCTGGAAGACCCCGACGACCTGATCGCTGACTTGAAAAAAGCCCTCAAAGTCGCTGAGAAAGCAGGTGCTTGAGCATGAAAATTACTGTTCAAGACCACGCACTCTTTGCCTACACCGGTGGCAAACCCTTTAACCCTGCGCAGCCCACCGCCGTGTTCATCCATGGTGTGCTCAACGACCACAGCGTCTGGATTTTGCAAACCCGGTATTTGGCGCACCACGGCTGGAACGTGTTGGCCATCGACCTGCCCGGTCAAAGCAAAAGCGAAGGCCCGCACCCCGAAAGCGTCGAACAAGCCGCCCATACCATCATCGCTTTGCTCAATGCAGTAGGGGTGTCCAAAGCCGCTTTGATCGGGCACAGTTTGGGCTCCTTGATTGCCTTGCAAGCGGCGGCCCAAGCGCCCGAGCGGGTCAGCCACTTGGTCCTGGTCGGCACGGCCTTCCCGATGCGCGTCTCACAGGCCCTGCTCGATGGCGCGTTGAATACCCCCATGAAGGCGATTGACATGGTCAACACCTTTTCTCACTCGATGCTCGCGCCACCGCCCTCTGCGCTGGGGCCGGGCACCTGGCTGTATGGCGGCAGCAAAGCGCTCATGCGCCGCGTGCTTGCCAGCAACACAAAGGCCAACGTTTTTCACCTCGGATTCAAAGCCTGCGACAGCTACTCGCAGGGCGAAGAAGCCATGGCCAAAGTGCAATGCCCCACCCTCTTTGTGCTGGGCCAACACGACCAAATGACCCCGCCCAAAGCCGCCCAAAGCCTGATCGGCAAAGCGCAACACGGCCAGGTCGTGCAACTCCAGGCGGGCCACTCGCTGATGACCGAGGCCCCCGATGCGGTGCTGCATGCGTTGGTGGAATTCCTCAAGCCATGACCTCTGTCGAAATACGCGCACAGATCACCCCACCCATGTCGCCCGAGCGTGCACAAACCATTGCACGCGATTTGGATTTGCGTGCATTACCGGCCGATTTTTTGGCCAACCCCTATCCGGTGTATGCCTTATTGCAAGAGCATGAGCCGATCAAGCGCATGCCTGATGGCTCTTATTTTTTAACCCGCCACGCGGATGTGGTCTCTGTGTACCGAGATGCACAGACCTTCAGCGCCGATAAAAAGGTGGAGTTCGGCCCCAAGTACAACAAGCCCCCTTACAACACCGCCCCTTACGCCTTGCCAGGCCATGACGCGCCCTTGTTCGAGCACCACACCAACAGCCTGGTCTTTAACGATCCCCCGCTGCACACGCGGGTACGCAAGCTCATCATGGGGGCGTTGACACGCCGCGCCATTGACGACCTTGCGCCAGGCTTGGTCACCTTGGTAGACCACTTGCTCGATCACCTGCAAACCCAAGGCGGTGGCGATTTGATTGAAGACTTTGCCAGTGCCATTCCCGTCGAAATCATTGGCAATCTGCTGGGCATTCCGCATGCCGATCGCAGCCCATTGCGCGGCTGGTCACTGGCCATTCTGGGTGCTTTAGAGCCCAGTCTCACGCCCGCGCAAGAAGCCTTGGGGCACCGCAGCGTGCGCGAGTTCTATACCTACCTCCAAGGCCTGGTGGCTGAGCGTCGCAAGCAGCCCGGCGACCCGGAGCGCGATGTACTGACCCGGTTGATCCAAGGTGAAAACGGCGAGCAACTGAGCGAAATCGAACTCCTGCAGAACTGCCAGTTTTTGCTCAATGCGGGCCACGAAACCACCACCAACTTGATCGGCAATGCTCTCATCTGCCTGCAAGAAAATCCATCTGAGCAAGCGCAGTTATTGCAACGCATGGCGCAGGCCACTGAGGAGGACACGCACGCAGCCGTCCTCAACTTGGCGGTGGATGAATTTTTGCGTTTTGAGTCGTCCAACCAACTCGGCAACCGGCGCGCCTTGCAAGCGAGCACGGTGGGTGGCGTGCAGTTGCCTGCAGGCGCTTTGGTCACCCTGTGCATTGGTGCGGCCAACCGCGATCCCGCACAATTTGCCAACCCTGAACAACTCAATCTGCAACGAACCGACGGTAAGCACTTGGCCTTTGGTTTTGGCATTCACCAATGTGCAGGGCTGAGCCTGGCGCGGCTCGAAGGCCGGATTGCCATTGGCCGCTTTCTGCAACGCTTTCCGGGCTACCAACTCACCCAGGCCCCAGTGCGGGGCGGCCGGGCCAGATTCAGGGGGTTTTTGAAGGCCGCATTCACTGTCTAACGGCCTTGACCTGTGTCAAAAAAACATCTCAATACGCCAATTGGCGGATGCGCATTCAACGGACCCGGATTAGCATAGACGCTCAAGCCGTCAAACTCAAAACGGCGACCAAGGGGGAGGACTGTCATGCATCAACGTCAATGGTTCGGTTTAGCATGCATTGCCATGCTCGCGTCTACGGCGCAGGCACAAGAAGAAACTAAAAACATAGATATCGCTTCGCATCCGTCTGAATTTCGCCAATTCGACAACGTCGAAATCACGGGCTCCGCCATTTTTCGCAAAGAAGAAAAAGTGTCGGCACTCCCCTTGAAAATCATCACCCGCGAAGACATCCGCAAAAGCGGGGCCACCAGCGTAAGCCAGTTGATACAGGGCTTGACGGTGATGCAGAACTTTCTGGAGCTTGGGCAAATGCTCAGTCCCGTGGGCGGATACAGCACAGCGGCCATTCATGGCATGCAAAAGGGGACGTTGGTACTGATCAACGGATTGCGTTACGCACCGTATGCGCGACAAACAAACACCAACCTCGAACGCTCCGGCGTTGACCTCAATAACCTGCCCTTGACGGCCATTGACCGGATAGAAATACTCACCGATGGCGCATCCTCTTTGTATGGAACCGACGCGCTTGCCGGCGTCATCAACATCATCATGCAAGAGCCGCGCAGCGGTGTGACGCTGCAGGTTGACCATGTCCGCCCTGATGGTGGTCATGGGCAAGGGATCACCACCAGCCTGACTGCAGGCCTGGGCAAGCTCGCACGCGATGGCTATACCCTGCGCATCACGGCAGAAGCCTCTCACCAAGATGCCTTGCGCGGTGCAGACCGGCCTTACGCCTCGACGGGCGAAAGTGCTTTTGTTTGGAACGGCATCCCATACCGCTCGCCGGGTTACTACCTGAGCCCAGCCAGATCACCTGGCACATTGTTCCAACCTGCCGCAAGCGCCTTTGTCAATCCGGCGTGGTCGGGTGCCTTGCAAGCCACCGGCCGCTGCCCTGACAGGGGTGTTTTGGTGCCCCAAGGGGACTGTTGGAATAACCCCTACCCCCAACTCGACTTGTATCCCAGTCTGGACAAGCAAGCTGCGTATCTGCGTGGCGAGGCGTATCTGAATGCCAATACCATTGGTCATGTCGAACTGATGATGGGGCAAAACACCCAGCGCATCCGAGGCGAGGTATTCGGCTCCGGCCAATGGCAGATAGCCACAGGCAGCCCTTTCGCACCCTATGTCCAGCAGGCTGGCCTGCAAACGCCGGCTTTTTTACTCTGGAGCCCCAGCGAATTGCCCGGTCCCGTCACGGAATTTCGGCATGAAACCAGCCGCATCGGCACGGGCATTCGTGGCGAATGGGATGCCTGGAACTACCACGCCAACCTGTACCAAACCGAAAGCCGTTCGCGCTGGCAATACACCCGCTATCTGAGTCTTAAAGCCATACAGGGCTTGCCTTTGTCACGCGACATGTTTTCATCCTTAACAGGCACGCCACTGGCGAGCCAACTCGAAAGCATGATCGGACCGCAAGCCATCGACCACGGCCTCAACCGCCTACAGGCCTTGGAAATTCGGGCATCCCGCCAGTTATTTGAAATGACAGGGGGTCATGCCGAATGGGGCTCGGGGCTTGAATGGCGGCGAGAGCAAGTGCTTTTTCAAGATGACAGAGGCCTGACAGGCCAAGCCGCAAATCTGAATCAGTCTCGGCATGATTTTTCGGCTTATGGTGAATTGCGCTTACCCGTGCATACTGACTTCACCATCACGGCAGCGGCACGCGCAGATCGTTACGATCAATTCAATACAGTCAATGGCAAGCTGGCAGCCCTTTGGCAACCCGCTCCCGGATGGCGCCTGCGGGCCTCTTCAGGCACGGGCTTTCATGCCCCATCCTTAGGGCAACTCAACCCACAGCAAGTTGAGATAGGTAAGACCGCCAACACCCTTGACTTTGTCTGTCCAACCGAAGTTCTGGCAGCAACAGGAGCAAATTGCCCTAAAGGCTTTATACCTGTTTACAGTGCCGGTTCAGCACAACTACAGCCCGAAAAATCGCAACAAACCACCGTAGGCATTCACCACGACTTCAGTCCTCACTTGAGCGCTGGCATGGACTACTGGCGCGTCGCCATGCACAACCAAATCAGTCAGGCCAACCCGCGCGACATCTTGAACGATCCGCTCAATCACCTGAATAACTTTACACGCGACGCCGACGGCTATGTGGCCCTCTACACCCCCTTGATCAATATTGGACGTTCTCTCAAATCGGGGTTGGATCTTGATGCGCGTTACCGCCAAGTATGGGATTCGACTCGGCTGAGCTTGCAGGCCCAAGCCACTTACTACCTCTCGTCATGGCAACAAGCCAATCCCAACGACCCTGTCAGCTCAGACCTGGGCAAAGGCGCTATTGAAAGCAACAGCACCACGCCACGCTTCAAAGGGCGCCTCATGATGGGCCTGGCGCAAAGCCATTGGTCGGGCCTGATCACGCTGAATTACCAGCACAGCTATGTGAGCATGCCGGTCTATGCCTTCAACACACTCACACAACAATCTGACTTGATCAACGACCTCAAGATCCCGGCTTACTGGACACTGGACGCATCATTCAGTCATGCGCTACAGCCTTGGCTCGACTTGCGCTGGGGCATTAAAAACATGCTCAATCAAAAAGCCCCAAGCACAGTGGTCACCGAAGTCCCCAATTTGGCCAACACCAAAACCGTGTATTCAGACCTCTGGGGACGGACCCTGCAACTGGGCATGACCGCTCGTTTTTAAAAGATTAAAGACTGTCCCAGTCTGCACCCAAAATGCCAGCCACTTTGCGACCCGCTTGACGGCGCAAAGCATCGCTTGGGAAGGGCTGTGGAAGACCTTTTTCGAGCGCGAACAATTGTTTGACAGACACGCAGGCACGCGTGGCCAAGATTGCCGGATCCACATTGCGTTCAAGACGCAATTTGCGCAACATACTTCCCTTGGGGTCCTGCGACTCATCATGACCCCAACCCAGCTCGGCACGTTGACGGACATTGGACTGACCCAAGGCAAACATCATCAAGCCTTCACCGGCCTCTTGAGTATGTGATAAGACCTGATTTTCGATGGGAAAGCCCATCACGAATGCCTGCGAACCCAGTACCGAACGGTGGGCAGAAGCAAAGTGCAGGTGTGCAGAAACTGTCATGCTGAAATCCTCAAGATCAAAGTAACAAAAAATCTGATGAACACACAAAGCAGCTCATCAGCCCGATTTTGTTTATTTTGAAGATTTCACTTTCACTTTACATCAGCCAATTGGCGTATAGATGTTACTTTTTGTTCATTTTTCGACATGCGCCAAGGCCACGCCGCGCTGGGCAAAGGCCATTCCGATGGCATAAAGCAAATCTGACACCAACGCCTTTTGGCCGTTATGCAGGTCATTGATCCAGCAACTGACATCCAGTCGCACTTCATCAGCCGTCAAATCTGCCACCAAAACCCCTTGAGGCTGGTTTTTAAGCACGCGCGGATGCCGCGCCATCTCTTGCAAAATCACAGCCTTGGCTTGTTGATAGTCGCCAATATGGGCCAGCCTCAGGGTGAACGACACGCGGTAATCGTCATTGCTCAAAGTATGGTTTTGCAAGATATGCGTGCTCAAGCTGCTGTTGGGTATCAGGCTTTCGGTGCCCACGGCATCTCGCACCACAATCGCCCTGCTGCTCAACTGCACCACTTGCCCCGTGATGTGGTTGATGGTCACATAGTCGCCCACTTTCATGGCGCGCTCAAACAAGATGTAGAGTCCGCTGAAAAAATTGATGACCACCTGCTGCAAACCAAAACCCAAGCCAATCCCCAAAGCACCCGCAAACGCCGCCAAGGTGGTGGTTTCAATGCCCGAGCCGACCAATACGCCCACGGCGGTCATGCCGAAGATGCCGACCGCAAACAATCGCGTCAAAATCAGCGCATCGTTGGACTGAATTTGCTTGGCATCGCTGTACTTTTGCAAGCCCCACTCCGCAGCCTGTGACAACTGCGCTGCAATGGCAAAGGCGACCACCGCCATGGCCATACCGACCACGATATTTTCCCCTTTGAATACCTGACTTCCTACCGTGAACTCAATACCATCAATCCACTGCACCAGCGGCTGAAACAGGCCAAAAAACGTCAGCACCAGTGTCAGCACAATCGACCACTCGATCAGCCAAAGAAAGAACCGCAACAACCCATGCGGTCGCATGACGCGCCGAAACACCCAGCTGCCCACACGCACGGTCATCACCCACATCGTCAGGGCCAGCACTTTCCAAACCACCAACAACTCATACGTGGGCCAACTGACCAGCCAGCCAAGGGCCATGAAGCAAGCCATGAACACACTCGCCACCACCGATGGTCCCACGTTGCGCACAAAAGACTCACGCCACACGCTCTTGGGCCAACGCTGCAATATATGTTGGCTCAACCGTGGAATAAGTGCATAGCCTATGGCAATAGCAGCGACGCAATACAAGCACTGCGCCACAAAACTGCCCAGCGACAGATTCAAATAGGCGTGGTAAGCCATGGACGAAGAAAAGCCATCGCCACTCATCACCACATCTTCAATGCGCATGAAATTCAAGCTCATGACTCTTCTCCTTGCGTCTCAATAACTGAAGCGTCGGCCCAACTGCAAAAACACGTTGTCGGCATTGTTCGAGCCTTTGGCTACACCGAGGTAAATGTCACCAATCTTGCTGTCGATACCAACAAACAAAGTGCCGCTGTAACGCAAGTGCATCGAATCGGCCTGGTACCACGCGTCACCAGCCTCCAGCACGGCACCCACATAGGTGCGTTGATTGAGTAAACCACCATCGCTCAAGCGGTACATGTAAGTGCCCTGAATATGGGCCAATTGATCGCCAGCCAACTGGCTCATGCGGTAGGCGCCCATCTGCTGAAAGCCCCCTAAAAACAAGGTGTTGGGCGTGCCACATTTTGCACAATTCGAATTCACTTTTTCTTGAGCAATATTCAATCCAATATTAAAAATATGAGGACCAAAAGAGTGGGCGATGGTGCCACTCAAGCGGCCGCTGCTGTAAATAGCGCCCGAAAATCCCTGTTCAATTTTGGCGTTCACGTAATACCCGCGGGTCGGAAAACTCAAAGAATCCAACTGATCCGTTTGCAGTTGCAGCTTTAAACCGGCATAGGTGAGCGATAGCGTTTGTGTACCCAACTCCTCCGCCAACGCGTAGGATGAATCCAGCGATTTGGTGATGTTACTGGCCGTCAAACCCATCTTGACGTTCGCCTTGCGCTCCCAGTCGTACACCAGTTGCGCGTCCCATGCCTGTACTGTTTTATTGAAATACAACAGCTTTTGATTGCTGACCGAACCGTTACTGGGCGTCACTTTGTATTCGGGCAAAAAATTGCGGTCCCAAGACAACCCCGTCTCCGCACTCCACCCTCTTGAGATGGGCTGGTGCAAACGCGCCGCCAGTTCTGACTGCGTCCCCAGCCGTGCATCTACAGAGAGCTCTAAGCCTGAAGGTGTCAGCCACGGACGTCGATAACCCACCCCCGCAGTGAACTGTGTCACCCCACCCGCTTCGGAAGAAAAACCCAGGGTCGTTTTCATGAAATGGGGGCTGTAAGGCTTCTCGCGCACATGCACCACCAACTGATACCGTTCGCCCTGCTGTTGCTCCAAGCTGTAGCTGACCAGATCAAAGAACCCACTGGTATAGAGCTGATCGATATAACGCTCAGCCTCTTTTGACTTGAACTCCTGCCCCAACAAGGGCGACATCATCGACTCGATGAAATCGGCCGACACATCGTGTTGGCCCTCGGCACGAATCGAGACGATGCGTTTCTCGCGCTGGTCAAACGACAAGCGGTTGGCCTGCGCATAAAGTGTTTGAACGGGAAACAAAGTCTTGAAAGTGGCCCACCGGTCTTTCACCACCAGCAACGCGGTCTCGCCTCTTTGAATAACCTCTGACGCCCTATTGAAGTCCGCAAAACCAATGTCTTTAACCAGGGGCTGAATCAATACATCTTGCTGGCGCAACAAAGCCAGGTTGCGCTTTTCATTTTGACGAATCATGATGTCGATCATCCGATTCGCCACCACCAAGGCATGGTTGGCCTGCTCGGTTTTGCCATCGTCTGTGCCACCGGCCAAAAAGGACGCCACGATCACATCAGCGCCCTCACTCAAAGCCACCTCCACCGGCAGATTGGCCACCAATCCCCCGTCGACATAGGTTTCGCCATCCACTTCCACCGGCGCAAAAACGGCCGGTGCAGCCATGCTGGCCCGAATGGCCAAATGCAAAGCCCCACGGTCAAACACTTTCATTTCGCCGTCGCGGTAACGCGTGGCCACAGCGCGAAAAGGAATTTTTAAATCATTGAAATTCACGTTCGGCGGCACATGCGCTGTCAAGTCTTGCAACAGCGCTAAAAACCGCTGACCATCGCTCACGCCTCGCGCAAAACTCACACCGCCATTTTTAACGCCAAACTCCAAATCAACCGGGTACTTTTGTTGGTACTCCCGCGTTTTAGAAGGCAACTCCAAGCGATTGAGCTGATCCAGAGCCACCTTGGACGGGTCGAGCCCGCCCACCACGCGCTCGATCTCATCTGTGCTCATGCCACTGGCATACAAACCACCGATCACGGCGCCCATGCTCGTGCCCACAATGCGCGCAATGGGTATGTGGTCTTTCTCAAGTTGACGAAGCACAGCCAAATGCGCAAACCCCTTGGCCCCGCCACCCGCCAAAACCACCACCACCGAGGGAACCCTCACACCCGCTGCTGGCGGAACTTGTGCCCAAGCCAACTGTCCGCCTAGGCTCAGTAAAACCAGCAGACACCGCAGGGTCGCTTGAATTTTCAACAGAAGTTGCATGATGTTGCGTTCATTAAAAGTATTAATTACTCACAATTTTATCAATTTTAATCGAAAAGGGCCTGTTTCAGAGAAACAGGCCCTTGACATCCATCATGACCCCAAAGGGCGGTCATGAACCTTGAAGATCAGAAGCGGTAGCCAAAAGAAGCCGACATGCCCTGAATCGTGGCGTTAACATTCTTTTGTGTGTTGTAACGTGTGAAATCCAAACCAATGTAAGTGGCCTTGCTCAGGTTGTAGTTCATGCCAAAACCGTAAGAAAACGAGCTGTCGGTGGTATCGGATTTGCTCGAAAGAGCGCCAGTCATGATCGTATCGCTCAAGCTCGCACGGGCCACACCGGCGCGACCAAACACTTCCAGGTCAGGCGTCAGGTTGGTTTTTGCACGCACATACAAACCCATCACGTTGTTGACCTTGACGGTGTTCTTAACAGTCACGTTATTGAAAACTTGAGTTTTAGAGTCGTCACCGAAACCAAATCCGACCATACCTTCAGCCGAAAAATTAGGCGTGAACTGGTAACCCATGATGCCGCGCAAGCTGGTGTTGTTGTAAGCCTGTTTTGTGTTACTGCCATCGTTCAAATCTGTACGCAATGGCGCTACAGCCAACTCGCCATAATAGCCCGTTGTGTTCGCGTTCCCACGGTACTGAGCTTGGGCAGACAAAGCAGTTACAGCCAACAAAGTGACGGTAGCAATTTTTGTATAAATATTCATTTAAGAATTCCTAAATAAGTTAAAAGAAAAATTATTGTACTCAATTTTTACCTTGTTATCAGTTTGATTAACAAAGTGTTTCATGCTTTTGAAGCCAGCTACTTTCACATCACATGGGTCTTACAAATTCGTCAAAGTCATCGTCTCGTCTATGAACAAACTGGCGCCGCCGTAGTTGTATTGCGCATAGGTGTGACCCGAAATGAAGTTGAAGGACGAACCATACGCATTGGCCGCTACCGTGCCGCCCAAGGTGGCGCCCGACAGACCCGCCCCTGCTTGTGTCCACTGACTGCCTGAGACCAACTGCACCACATCGCCCGCATCGCCGTTGACCACCAACATCTTGCTTTCGTTGGCGTCTGTGGAGGTGGCGTTGTCGGTGGTTCCCGACATGCTCAACACATCATCCAAACTCAGCTTGAGCGTGTTGTTGCCCGAACCGGCATGACCAATGCACCCGCGCCCAACGTGCCCAGTTGAGTGATGTTGTCTGCATCAAGTATCACGGGGTCGTTGCCTGCATTGAATCAACTGCAAAAGCCACACTAAGTTGAAACTTGGGGTGGCTTTGAATGACCTGCGTAGCAAGTCAGTTCGCTATGGGGACTGATTATTGGCGTCTGGCACCCGTGATTTCAACCACAACACGGCGATTGGGCTGGTTACACAACACCGATGTTGGCGAGACCACCCGGCTGCAGTTAGCGACGACAGGCTCACGGGCGCCACGACCCTCGCCCGTGATGCGTGTTCCTTGCAGGCCATTGATCTGCAGGTAGTCACGCACAGTAACCGCACGTTCGCTGGACAAGCGCTCGTTGATGGTGTCATTGCCCAAGGGGTCGGCATGGCCGATCACGTTGATGCGATCGACATTGATGTAGTCTCCTTTGATCTTGCCAATCAGGTTGTCCAAAGACTGGCGGCCTGCCAGTGACATGCTGTTGCGGTCGGATTTGCCAAAGGCAAATAAGGCGTCAGCTGCAAGGTTGATTTGTTGAGGTTTGGCCACCACGGGTGCAGGCCCACCGTCCACGCATTCGGAGGCTTCGGGAACGCGGCTGATGGTGTGAATTTGTTGTCGCGTAGATTGGACGTCCGGCAAGGCTTCGGCCGCTGCAACGGGTTGCAACACAGCGCGAGAACTGGCCTGCTCGCGAACGCGCATGAAGGTGGTTTGTCCGCCATTCAGCGTAATGGCGGTGATGGTGTCCAAGCTGTCTTTGGGGCTGCGGCCTGCCTCCACAATGCGCACACCCAATTCTGCTTTATTAGGGGGCAAGCAAATCTCAGCATACCCCCCAGGAATCAAGGACGCATGGTAGTAGCCATTGACGTAGACCGTAGCAGCACCCGGCAGGTTTTGCATCTTGGGACGATAAAAAATGACGCGTGTTTGTTGCGCGGGCACACGCTCAAACATTGCAAACCTGTCTCCTAAGGGCTTGTCAATGGAGCTGCCCACCTGGCCGCCCCCCGAATCCGTGCTTGTAGCCGCCAATGCGGGGGCTGTGAGGCAGATTGCCAAGACGCAAGAGGATGTTGCAAACAAGGTTTGAACAATTCCGAACTTCGTCAATTTCATTGAAAACTCCAATCGTGTTGACACACAAATCGATCATTGATTTGTGCTGTTTTTTGTAATTTCCTGGAAAACCACGGCAGCCCAAACCGCCAAAAATTCTGATTTACCAATTAATACGTTGAATTCTCTAAGAAATAAAAAGGAAGTAAATACGCCAATTGGCGTACGCCAATGACTTTTGTTACAAATTCAAACTCATATGAAATGAGTTATAAAGAAATTTAATTATATCAATTTGTTTTTCAATAGACTTATTTTTATAAAAATAGTACATTTTTAAATTACTTCACCTAACTTAAGCCGTTCTATCCCAAACTGTCGCCAAACAGCTCGAGTCTCTTCGAATCGAGAAATTAGCAAGACATCGGCCAGAGGTGCCAAAGGGGTGACACGGACATCGATCAATAAAACGTAACGATTTGTAAGGTCTTGGCCCAAGGGTCGCAGCTGCCCTATCCATTCGAGCTCGAGAAGTACTTCGACTACACGGTGGGCATGACGAAGTTCTATGCGCAATGTCTGTGACAACTCACTCAAGCTCAAGCCATAAGGCGGGGTGTTTTTCAGGTGATTCAAGATCGTCAAAGTTTCGAGCGCCAAACGGAATGACCAGCCCGCACCACTGCGGCGGCGTAATGCATGGCGACCCATTTCAGGCAAACTGGCGGCAATCAACGCACCGACCAGCACAATCACCCAGGCCACGTAAATCCAAACCAACAAAATGGGAACGGCTGCAAACGCGCCATAGATGGCAGAGTAAGTGGGCATTTGGGCCAGGTACAGCGCCAGTATTTTTTTACCCAACTCGATGCCCATGGAACTGACCAGTCCGCCAGCCAAAGCATGTTGCCATTGCACGCGCGTGTTGGGCACGTAATAGTAAAGGCCCGTAGCGCAGGCCGTGAGCAATGCAAACTCGATCGTGTCCAGCACAAAGCGAAGGTCATTGGGCAACACGCCCACGCCTTCGCTGGCCGAGACCACATACGAAGTAATCGCCAAGCTGCCCCCCAGCATCAAAGGCCCCAACGTCAGCGCGGCCCAGTACAGCAATACCCTTTGTGCCAATGGGCGTGGCCTCGTGACCCGCCAGATCTGTCCCATGGTGCGCTCGATCGTGAGCATCAAGGCCAGCGACGTGGCAATGACCGCCACAAAACCCACGGTGCCAAGTCGGCTGGCTTTGCGGGAAAACTGGGTGAGAGAGCCCAGCACCTGCCGCGAAATACTTTCGGGCACCAAGCTCTGGACTAACCATTGCTGAAGTTGGTCTTGAATTTTGGCGAACACAGGGAACGCCGTGAAAATGGCCAGGCCTAAAGTAAAAAGTGGCACCAACGCCAAGACAGTGGTGAAGGTGAGTGAACTGGCGGTCATGCTCAAACGGGCGTCACGAAATCGCTCGTGCAGCATGTGGCCCATTTGGCGCCATTCAAAGTGCAGTGAGTATTGCCAGAGCTGTGACAAGCTCTCTTGGAGACGGTGTATTCGGTTCATGCTCTGTATGATGCCACTGACATGCATACGATTTCAGAACCTACCCTCCTTTCCCCAGTCTCTGCGCCTGCTTTTCATGTGGTGTTGACCCGCATTTTGGCGGTGGGCAGTTTACTGGGCCTGATTGCATTAGGCCTTGCCTGGGAGCTGTGGCTGGCCCCTTTACGACCTGGAGGCACTTGGTTGGCGATCAAGGTGCTCCCTTTGTGCCTGCCCTTGGCAGGTTTGCTGAAAAACCGCATGTACACCTACCGGTGGTTAAGCCTGCTGATTTGGCTTTACTTTACCGAAGGCGTGGTTCGTGCCTGGGGTGACAAATGGCCGTCAAACGCATTGGCAGGGGTGGAAGTGCTGTTGTGTTTGATTTTGTTTGTGGCTTGCGCCTTGCATGTGCGCTTGCGATTGAAGGACGCCAAGGCTTTGGGTCCATTGCAGGAGGTGGTATGAGTGCTTTACTGGAGATCTTGCGCCAAATTTGTGGCGCTGAACATGTGCTGACACATGATGACCCCAGCACGGATTTGAGTGCCTGGGAGAACGATTGGCGCAAACGTGCATTTGGCAAAGCCTTGGCGGTGGTGCGCCCGGCCTCTACAGGCGAAGTGGCCGCTGTGGTCAAGGCCTGCGCGAACACGTTCACATCCATCGTTCCACAGGGCGGTAACACAGGCTTGGTGGTCGGCTCGGTTCCTGATGCGTCGGGCCAGCAAATTGTGCTGAGCTTGCAGCGGATGAACGCGGTGCGCGCCGTGAATCCCGACAACCTGACGATGACCATGGAGGCGGGTTGCATTTTGCAAAACCTGCAAGATGTAGCCGAAAAAGCGGGCTTTTTGTTCCCGCTCAGTTTGGCCGCTGAAGGCAGTTGCACCATTGGGGGGAACCTGGGCACCAACGCAGGCGGCACGCAGGTGGTGCGCTACGGTAATACCCGCGAGTTGTGCCTGGGGCTGGAAGTGGTGACTGCAAGCGGTGAGATATGGCACGGATTGTCAGGTCTGCGCAAAGACAACACAGGCTACGATTTGCGCCACCTGATGATTGGCAGCGAAGGCACGCTGGGCGTGATCACCGCCGCCACCATGAAGCTCTACCCTCTGCCCGCCGCGCAACTGACGGCCTGGGCTGCTGTGCCGAGCATGGAAGCAGCGGTGCAACTTTTGGGTTTGGCGCACCACCATTTGGGCGCAGGCCTGACGGGCTTTGAGGTCATGGGCCAGTTTGCGCTGAGTTTGGCTGACAAACACTTTCCGAACCTGCGGGTGCCGCTGTACAAAGAAACGCCTTGGTGTGTGTTGCTGGAAAATTCGGACCATGAGTCTGAAGCCCATGCCCGCAGTCAGTTTGAGCGCTTACTTGAAGTCGCCATGGATGCCGACTGTGTGAGCGATGCTGTGGTGGCCGAAAGCATTGCCCAAGCCAAAAGCCTATGGCAAATCAGAGAGAGCATCACATCGGCACAAGCCCAAGAGGGGCTGAATATCAAGCACGACATCAGCATACCGATCTCGAAAATTCCAGCCTTTGTGGCCGCCACGGACGCCTTGCTGCTGCGTGAAATACCCGGCGTGCGTCTGGTGGATTTTGGGCATCTGGGCGATGGCAATTTGCATTACAACGTGCAGTCGCCAGTTGGGGTCGATGATCAGACATTTTTGCGCGAATACGAAGAAAAAGTGAATGACCTGGTCTTTGAATCGGTGAAACACTTTAACGGCTCCATCAGCGCTGAGCATGGTGTGGGCAGTTTGAAGGTGGGCAAATTACCGCATTACAAAGACCCTGTGGCACTGGCCATGATGCGCTCCATCAAGAAGGCACTGGACCCGCAAAACATCATGAATCCGGGGCGGGTCATTTCGCTTTGAAATTCATGATTTTCATTTCAAAACTCATGCTGGGAGCGCTCTGCCTTTGTGCATCATGCTTCTGTCTTGCCGAAACCCGCATCGATTTGCAAGGCCATCGTGGTGCACGGGGTTTGTTGCCCGAAAACACCCTGCCCTCTTTTGAGCGCGCACTGGGTTTGGGCGTCACCACGCTCGAGTTGGACGTGGTGTCAACCCGCGACGGGGTCTTGGTCATCAGCCACGATCCGGCATTGAACCCGGATTTAACGCGTGACGCCAAAGGCCAGTTCTTGACAGGACCAGGCCCCGACATCATGAGCCTGACCTGGGCGCAGTTGCAAAACTATGACGTGGGTCGGATCAACCCCGCATCACGTTATGCCAACGCTTTTTCGTCGCAGCAGCCGGTGGATGGAACACGGATTCCAAGGCTTAAAGATTTGTTTGACAGGGTCAAAGCCTTAGGCAACACGCAGGTTAAATTTGCCATCGAAACCAAGGTCACTCCGGGCCGACCTGAACAAACGCCAGACCCTGAAGCCTTTGCAAAGTTGCTGCTCAAGGAAGTCGAGGACAACGGCATGCAGGGTCGCGTGCAGATCCTGTCTTTTGACTGGCGAACCCTGCAAGCGGTACAACGTTTGTCGCCGGGCACATCGACGGTGTACATCACTGCGCAGTTACCTTCACTGGACAACCTGATGGTTCGTACTGGTCAAGACTCACCCTGGACGGCAGGGTTTCAGTACAAAGTACACGGTTCAGTGCCCCGCATGATCAAAGCTGCCGGCGGCAGCCATTGGTCGTCATTCTGGCGCGAGCTCGACGCAGGTCAAGTCAAGGAAGCACAGAGCTTGGGTCTTAAAGTGCTGGCTTGGACGGTGAACGATCGCAAAGTTATGAACGACATGCTCGACATGGGTGTGGATGGCATGGTCACCGATCGTCCAGACATCGCCCGGGACGTGCTGCGAGCACGTGGAATTACCTGGTAATCCAAGTCTGATCTGGGCAGATCCTCAGCACGCAGGCTTGGGTCTGCCTTAAACTAGACATCCATGAACACCCCTGCCCGCCTACATCCCCACCCTTTACGCAGCCAATACGAAGACTTCATGCGCCACGTCTACACGACGGGTGTGCAAAAGGGTGACCGCACAGGCACCGGCACGCGCAGTGTGTTTGGCCATCAAATGCGCTTTGACCTGAACGAAGGCTTTCCACTGGTGACCACCAAAAAGGTGTTCCTCAAAGCCATCATCGTCGAGTTGCTTTGGTTTTTGCGCGGTGACAGCAACGTCAAATGGTTGCAAGAACGCGGCTGCACCATTTGGGACGAGTGGGCGCGCGAGGATGGTTCGCTTGGCCCCGTGTATGGCGTGCAGTGGCGCAGTTGGCCCACGCCAGACGGCGGCCACATCGACCAGATTGCCGAGGTGATGAAGACACTCAAAACCAATCCGGATTCGCGCCGCATCATCGTCAGCGCTTGGAACGTGGCCGAGCTGAACCAGATGGCCCTGATGCCCTGCCACGCGTTCTTTCAGTTTTATGTGGCCCCGCCGCAAAAGGCGGGTGACAAGCCCAAGCTCAGCTGCCAGTTGTACCAACGCAGTGCCGACATCTTTTTGGGCGTACCCTTCAACATCGCCAGCTACGCCTTGCTGACGCACATGGTGGCTCAGCAGTGCGACATGGATGTGGGCGACTTTATCTGGACCGGTGGCGACTGTCATATTTACAGCAACCACCACGCGCAAGTTGAGCTGCAATTGAGCCGCTCTCCAATGGCCTACCCCACACTGAATATCAAGCGCCGCCCTGACTCGATTTTGGATTATCAATACGAAGACTTTGAAATGGTGGGCTACGAATGCCACCCTCCGATCAAAGCGCCCGTGGCCGTTTAATGAGGCTGCATTTGATCTATGCCCGCGCCAGCAATGGCGTGATAGGCATCAACAACACCCTGCCGTGGCACTTGCCTGAGGACATGGCGCATTTCAAACGCACCACCCTGGGCTGCCCAGTGATCATGGGCCGCAAGACCTGGGATTCCTTACCGCCTAAATTTCGGCCGCTGCCGGGGCGCTTGAATGTCGTGGTGACACGCCAAACCGATTGGCACGCTGAAGGTGCCGTGGTGGCGCAATCGTTGCCACAGGCCATGACGCTTTGCCCCGAGGATGCCGATGCCTGGGTGATTGGCGGTGCTGAAATTTATGCCCAAGCTGTTCCTTTGGCTTCGACGGCAGTGGTCACCGAAATCGATAAACCCTTTGATGGCGACGCCTTTGCACCGGAACTCGGACCCCACTGGTCCGAAGTGGCGAGACAATGCCACACGGCAGCCAACGGCTTGCCCTTCAGTTTTGTCACTTACCAACATCACGCTCTAGGAGATTGACCATGTCTGCAGATGGATTTCACGTTCACGGCCCCCATGACCATGCGCTCGAGCATGCTCAGAAAGGCCATGGGGACGATCATGGAGAAAATCATGCCGCCAATCACACCAACGGCATTGCCATGTTCACAGCCATCATTGCCACCGTGGGCGCCTTGTTTTCTTACATGGGCGGCGCCACTCAAGCCAATGCAGGTTTGTACAAAAACAATGCAGCCATCAAAAAGACCGAAGCGTCTAACCAATGGAATTACTACCAGGCCAAAAGCAGCAAGCAAAACCTCAGCGAATTAGCCCTCGAGTTGGCACCTGGTGGCAAAAAAGACCACTACGAAGGTGAGATCAAGCGCTATAAAACTGAAAAAGCTGAGATCAAAGTTGGGGCAGAAAAACTAGAAGCCGAATCCAAACAATGGGACCACCAGTCTGACGAGCAAATGCACCAACACCACCGTTGGGCGCAAGCCACTACTGCTTTGCAAGTGGCGATTGCCATGGCCGCCATCGCCTTGATGACGCGGCGAAAATGGCTGGAATGGGGTATGTATGGCATGGGGGCACTGGGCCTGGGTATTGGCGTACTGGCCTTGCTGCACGTATGAAGATTGCCACCTGGAATGTGAATTCATTGTCTGTGAGGCTGCCACAGGTCATCGACTGGCTGACAGTCCAAGCGGCCTCATGTACTGGCGCCATCGATGTTCTGGCCTTGCAAGAGCTCAAGATGAGCGATGAAAAGTTTCCGCTCGCCGCGTTCACCGAAGCAGGTTACCAAGCGCAATGGTTTGGTCAAAAAACTTACAACGGTGTCGCTTTGATTTCACGCAGCCCGGGCACCGAGGTGGTGAAAAACATTCCGGGTTTTGAAGACGACATGTCCCGCGTGATTACGGCGACCTACCCAGACGGACAGGGTGGCACAGTGCGCGTGATCGGCGCTTATTTCCCGAACGGGCAAGCGCCTGACAGCGATAAGTTCATTTACAAAATGCGCTGGCTCACCGCTCTGCGCGCTTGGGTCCAACAAGAAATGTTGACGCACCCCAAGCTGGTTTTAACCGGGGACTTCAATATCACTTTCGATGACCTGGACGTATGGGACCCCGTCGCGTTGAAGGGCACCATCCATTGCACCGACGAAGAGCGAACCCATTTACAAGCCTTGATTGCGTTGGGTTTGACCGACAGCTTCCGTCTCTTTGAGCAACCCGAAAAAAGCTACAGCTGGTGGGATTACCGGGATTTTGGTTTCCGACGCAATCGCGGCTTGCGTATTGACCACGTGCTGGTCAGCGACGCCGTCAAGACCGATGCAAAAGCCTGCGTGGTGGACAAATTGCCTCGCAAAAACGAACGCCCCAGCGACCACGCACCGGTGGTGCTGACCGTGCTTTAAGCACCAGCCTCATATCAATTTGTAGGAGCCAGCCTGGTTTTTTTCTTGTAGGAGCCAGCCTGCTGGCGATCAAAGGCCATCGCTTGCAGGCAAGCTCCTACATTGGAATAGGACAACGCTTGCAGGCAAGCTCCTACATTGGGACTTGGGGTTATTTTTTCTTGGCCCCGAGCTTGGACTCTTTGCCCGCGACCAAGCGGTTGATGTTGTCAATGTGCCGCCACACCAACAGCAAGCCCATGACGATCAAGGTGCCCAGAATAGGCTCGGCATAAGGCCAAGCCACATCTCCGCCAAATGCATAGTAGGCCGGTGCAAATACCGCTGCAGCCAACGCAGCCAAGGACGAGTAGCGAAAGAACCATGCCACGATCACCCAAGTCAAAGCCACCGACAGACCGAACAAAGCGTTCACGCCCAACAGCACCCCTGCGGCTGTGGCCACGCCTTTGCCACCCTTAAAACGAAAAAACACCGGGTAGAGGTGGCCCACGAATGCCGCAATGCCAGCAAGCGCTGCGGTACCCGCACCCAGCACGTATTCACCGCCAAAATGTTGAACCGCAAAAACCGGCAGCCAACCTTTGGCGGCATCCAAAATCAAGGTCAATATGGCTGCTTTTTTATTGCCTGAACGCAGGACATTGGTCGCGCCAGGGTTATGGCTGCCATACGAGCGGGGGTCGCTCAGACCCATCACGCGGCTGATGATGACCGCGAAGCTCAAAGAGCCGAGCAAGTAAGAAGCCAGGGTCACGCCCAGCGTGATCAACATGTTATTTTCCAAAGCCAATCTCCTGATAGACAAACAAAGGCGAGCCCGTCGCCCATAGGCCTATTCTGCCAGCGCGCACTGCACGGCTAGTGCGTCCAGCAATTGCAGGCAGTTTTGCGGCAATGTGCGGCAAGGATGACCGAGATAGGTAAGCCTTGATCGCCAGCAGGCTGGCGCCTACAGAGTCCCGGTGAAATGACGATGTAGGAGCTTGCCTGCAAGCGATTCCTTGGGGTCACACAAGCCTTCATCGCCAGCAGGCTGGCTCCTACACAGTCCGTCTGCGCTTACAGGGCCGGGTCGCGCAGTTCCCAGCGGATGGCGTCAATCTGCGTCAGCACTTCGGGGCTGAGAGTGGTCCCCCATGCATTCAGGTCTTCGTCCAATTGCGCGACCGAAGTCACCCCAACAATGGTGCTCGCCACTTGCCATTTGGTGTAGCAAAAAGCCAGCGCCATTTGGGTAGGCGTCATGCCATGATCACGTGCCAATTGGTTGTAACGGCGGGCGGCCACCAAAGCCTCTTGCCGGCCCCAGCGCTGCTTTCGAACCGATTCGTATGAGGCGATCCTTGCACCGACCGGCGCGCCAGGGCCCGTGTGACCCGAAGCATCGTATTTACCGGTCAGCAGACCAAACCCCAGCGGCGAATACGCCAGCAGAGAAACGCCCAAGCGGTGACAAGTTTCATCCAGCCCATTTTCCCAAGTCCGGTTGATTAAGCAGTACGGGTTTTGTACCGTGGCCACTCGGGGCAATCCGTGTTGTTCTGCCAAGCGGACGAATTCGTGCACGCCATAAGGCGTTTCATTGGACAAGCCGATGTAACGCACTTTGCCTGCCTTGACGAGTTTTTCGAAAGCTTGCAATTGCTCGTGAATGGAAGTCGTAGAGGTTTCTTTGGAAGGGTCGTAATACAAGTTGCCGAATGCAGGCACATGGCGCTCAGGCCAATGGATTTGGTAGAGGTCGATCACATCGGTTTGCAGACGACGCAAACTGGCTTCGCAAGAGTTCACAATGTCTTGCGCCGTCAAGCCCTTGCCTTCGCGTACCCAGGGCATGCCGCGAGAGGCACCCGCCACTTTGGTGGCCAACACCAATTTTTGGCGTACACCAGGGTTCTTGGCAAACCAGTTGCCGATGATGGTTTCGGTCGACCCAAAAGTTTCTGCTTTGGCCGGCACCGAGTACATCTCAGCGGTGTCGATGAAGTTCACGCCTGCGGCCAAAGAGCGGTCCAAAATAGCGTGCGAATCGGCTTCACTCACTTGTTCGCCAAAGGTCATCGTGCCCAGACAAATGGGCGTGACGTGCAGATCGGTGTGCGCGAGTTGAAGTGTCTTCATAAGTGATTTCCTGCTGAGCATTGCGAAGGTTCAAGGTGATGCATTGAGTGTACGCAGTCGTGACGCACCCACATGTAGCCTCAGGTATTCAGTCGTGAGATTTGCTCCCGCGTTCAGCACGTTCTTGTTCTTGCAGACGCAAAATTCGGCGTTGCACTTTACCGGTCGTGGTCATGGGCAGCGCATCGATGAACTCAATTTCTTTGGGGTACTCATAGGGTGCCAACAAACCCCTCACGTGTTGCTGCAAGTGCGCTTTGACCTTGTGTTCGAACTCACGAACCGATGACGCTTTTTGTCGTTGGGCCTCAAAATCGGGGGAGAGCACCACATAGGCCTTGACCAAGGCACCACGGTCTTTGTCGGGCTTGGGCACCACCGCTGCATTGGCCACGGCAGGATGTTTGACGAGGCAGTTTTCAATCTCACCAGGCCCGATGCGGTAGCCGGCAGCTTTGAACATATCGTCCGTGCGCCCTTGGTACCAAAGATAGCCGTCGGCGTCGGCTGTGGCCAAATCGCCAGTTCGGCACCAGTCGCCCGTGTATTTCGCCTGGGTAGCGCCCTCATTGTTCCAATAACCCAGAAAAAACACAGGGTCCGGATAACCGTGCACGTCAAAGCGATTGACAGCCACTTCGCCCAGGGTGCCAGCCGGGCAAAGTTGCCCCGCTTCATCGATCACCGCCACGAGGTGCCCCGGATAGCCTTTGCCCATGCTGTTGGCGCGGGCTGGCCAAAGTCTCGCGCAATTGCCCACGACGTAATTGATTTCGGTCTGCCCGAACATTTCGTTCACCGTGACGCCCAGCTCCTGCTCGCAGTAAGCAAACACCGCGTCGCCCACGGCTTCGCCGGCGCTCATGATCGCTTGCAAGCGCAGTGCGTAATGTTGCCGAGGATGAGGCACCGCCTTCATCATGGATTTGAGTGCGGTGGGGAACAAAAAGGTGTGCGTCACTTTGTGGGATTGCAAAATCTCAAAAGCCATTTCAGGACCAAAGCGACCGTTGAAAGCGACGATAGGGCGGCCGAAATACAGGCTGGGCAGCAAGGCATCCATCAAGCCACCGGTCCAAGCCCAATCAGCGGGAGACCAGAATATAGCTTTTGATTTTTTCTGTCGGTCAAAGGGATCAAAACCGAACCAATTTTGGCTGCACACAAAACCCGTCAAATTGCCGATCAGGGCCCGGTGGGGGATCAACGCTCCTTTAGGGTTACCTGTGGTGCCACTGGTGTAGATCAATACAGCCGGGTCTTCTGCCAAGGTGCGAACGGCTTGAAAGTGGGGCTTTGCTTTGGCCAAAGCCTGATCAAATTGCAGATTCCCCACGCTTGCCGCACCAAGTAAATCGACCCCAATCACGGTGTGCAGCGCGGGGCAATCGGCTCGCGCTGCGCTCAAAGCCTCCATGGCGGTGGCATCACATACCGCCACGCGGGCCTGGCTGTCTTGTATGCGAAAGGACAAAGCCTCCGGCCCAAAAAGCATAGACAGTGGCATGGCCACCGCCCCCATTTGCAAAACCGCCATGTAAGCCACGGCCGTTTCAAAACGCTGCGGCATGACGATGGCCACACGCTCACCCGGCTTTACGCCCAGGCCTTTGAGTACCTGACTCAATCGGTTGGCCGCTTGCTGTAAATGGGCAAATGTATGGCTAAGAGGGGGGTGCCCCGGACGGTGCTCACGCACTGCCACACGGGTTGCGGCATCGGGCGCTGCAGCCCAACGGCCGCAACACACCTGGGCCATGTTGAAATGGCGGTCCACTTTCCAGCCAAACTGGGCGTGCAGGGATGCATACAGGTCGGTTTGATCGTCTTGGCGACTGTCTCTCATCTTGTTTCTCCTTATGATCGAAAGTATGTACCAAGAAAGACGAATTTCCAGCAGCCAATGGCTGCCCTTACGCGGCATGCGCTACCACCTTCGCACTTGGGGCTCCCCCGTGCCTGGCACTCCCCCCCTGGTTTTGGCCCATGGTTGGATGGACGTGGCGGCTTCGTGGCAATTTGTGGTGGACGCCTTGAGCGAAGATTTTGCCAAAGACCGTTACATCATCGCACCCGACTGGCGAGGCTATGGTCTGACAGAAGGCCCCCCAACGGACTGCTATTGGCTGCCCGATTACATGGGCGACTTGGACGCTTTGATGGACATCTTGAGCCCCGATCAGGCCTTCGACCTGGTGGGTCACAGCATGGGCGGCAATGTGGTCATGCATTACGCGGGCTGCCGACCCGAGCGGATTCGGCGGCTGGTCAATTTGGAAGGTTTTGGCATGCCCTCCACCCGCCCTTCACAAGCCCCAAAGCGCCTGACACAGTGGCTCAACGAGATCAAAGCCTTGAAGAATGGCGAATCCGATCTGAGGCCCTACTCTGATGCGAAAGGCGTGGCTGCTCGCTTGATGAAAACGAATAAACGGCTGACCCCAGACAAGGCCGACTGGCTGGCCCAGCACTGGGCCGCACCCGATGCTGAGGGTCAATGGCGAATTCTGGGTGACCCGGCGCACAAAGTGATCAACCCTTATTTGGGGCGGGTTGAAGAAATAATTGAAATCTACAAAAGCATCGCCGCGCCCACCCTGTTCATTGAGGCCTCAGATGATTCCTTGAGCGGCTGGTGGAAAGGCCGGTTCACGCTGGCCGAATTCCATGAACGGCTTCTGGCTGTACCCAACTTGAAAAAAGCCTTGGTGCCCGATGCAGGTCACATGCTCCACCACGACCAACCGGCCATGTTGGCTGAATTGATGGAATCATTTTTGCAGAACTGACACCCAAACAGATATCGGAACTGTCTAGAATGCATTCGATTTCATCTTGGCTTTGAATACCATGAACTTTATGCTGCGCAGCCTGACGGCCCTTATTCCCTCCCTTGCCTTTGGCTTGGGCAGTGCATGGGCACAAAACACGCCCTCTGCCAGTTGGCAAGACAGTCAACCTTGCCCCGCGTGGTTGGCCGGCGAAGGGGGAACGCCTGCGGCTAATGACAAACGGTGGGACTTGACCTTGTCCCCTTACACACTGCACTGGGGCGGCGATAGTGGCGAACACAAACCGGTGGTTTTAGCTTCACTCGACAGGGCCTTGGCCGGCAACCGCTTTTGCGGCATGAGCTTGTTCAGCAACTCCTTTGGCCAGCCCACGGTCTATGTCTATGCAGGTCAGCGCTGGGACCCTGTGTTTGATAACTCGAAATGGTTCGTCAAAGTCACTGCCGGCATTTTTTATGGCTATGTCGGTAAGTACAAAGACAAAGTGCCCTTCAACTACAACGGTTTTTCGCCCGGCATCATCCCTTCAATAGGCTATGCATTCAGTCCCACGGACTCGGCTCAACTGCTGGTTTTGGGCAATGCGGGCCTGATGTTTGCCTACGGCCACCGCTTTTAGGGCTTCAAGCATGAGAAAATCCGTCTCTTTACAGATTCGGATACCTTGACACCATGGACGCAGAACACATCAACCTCATCGGCACCACTTTGACAGACCTGTCCGCCCGGACAGACGAGTTACGGGGGTATCTTTGACTACGATGCAAAGTCAGAACGGCTGAGAACCGTCAACGCATCCCTCGAAGATCCTTCGGTCTGGAACGACCCCAAAAAAGCCCAGGAACTGGGCAAAGAAAAAAAAGCCCTTGACGGTGTGGTGGTGACCATCTCCACCCTTACGAGTGAGTTGGCCGACAACCTCGAGCTGTTTGAGATGAGCAAAGAAGATGGCGACGACGCCGGCCTGCTCACCATCGAAGTCGAAACCGCCAAACTGGCCAAGCTGGTCGAAGATCTTGAGTTCCGCCGCATGTTCCGCTACGAGGCCGATCCGCTGAACTGCTTTGTCGACATTCAGGCGGGTGCCGGTGGCACCGAAGCTTGTGACTGGGCCAGCATGCTGCTGCGCCAATATCTTCGCTACGCAGAACGCAAAGGCTTTAAAACCACGGTGGAAGAGGAAACCCCAGGCGACACCGCCGGCATCAAGAGCGCCACGATCAAGATCGAGGGCGAATACGCCTATGGGCTGCTGCGCACCGAAACCGGCGTGCACCGTTTGGTGCGTAAAAGTCCGTTTGACTCGTCGGGCGGGCGTCACACCTCGTTTGCCTCGCTGTTTGTCTACCCCGAAATTGACGACTCGATCCAGATCGATATCAACCCCGCCGATGTGCGCACCGACACCTACCGCGCCAGCGGGGCAGGCGGTCAGCACATCAACAAAACCGACTCGGCGGTGCGCTTGACCCACATGCCCACAGGCATTGTGGTGCAGTGCCAGGACGGCCGTAGCCAGCACGGTAACCGTGATATCGCATGGCAGCGCCTGCGCTCGCGTTTGTACGATTTTGAGATGCGCAAACGCCAAGAAGAGCAACAAAAACTGGAAGACACCAAAACCGATGTAGGCTGGGGTCACCAGATCCGCAGTTACGTGCTGGATAACAGCCGCATCAAAGACCTGCGCACCAACGTTGAAATTTCAGCCACCCAAAAAGTGCTGGACGGCGATCTGGATGCATTCATCGAAGCTTCACTGAAACAAGGTATCTGATCATGAGTGAAGAACACGCCAAGGCGATTCGCCGAGAAGACTACACACCACCCGCATTCTGGATTGACACCGTCGATCTCAGTTTTGACTTGGACCCGACCAAAACCCGGGTTCTGAACAAAATGCTCTTGCGCCGCAATGCCGACCTGCCCGCACAAGCGCTCAGGCTGCATGGTGAAGAATTGAACCTCGCCCGCGTCCTGGTCAATGGGGCAGGCACGTCGTTCAAAATGGACGGCGGGCAATTGGTCTTGGAAAATTTGCCCGAAGGCCCAGAGCCTATTGAGTTGGAAATTTTCACAACCTGCAACCCGGCCAAGAACACCAGCCTGACGGGCTTGTACGTCAGCAACGACTCGTTCTTCACACAATGCGAAGCCGAGGGCTTTCGCCGCATCACCTACTTTCTGGACCGTCCTGATGTGATGGCCAGTTTCACCGTGACGCTGCGCGCCGACAAGCGCAAGTACCCGGTGCTGCTGTCCAACGGCAACCTGGTCGAGCAAGGCGACTTGACGGGTGAGGGCAACGAAGGCCGTCACTTTGCCAAGTGGGTTGATCCGCACAAAAAGCCTTGCTACCTGTTTGCCTTGGTGGCCGGTCAGTTGGTGGCACGTGAGCAGCGCATTTTGAGCCGATCCGGCACCGAGCATTTGCTGCAGGTGTTTGTGCGCCCAGGCGATTTGGACAAAACCGAACACGCCATGAACTCGCTGATGGCCAGCGTGGCCTGGGACGAAACCCGCTTTGGTTTGCCGCTCGATCTGGAGCGCTTCATGATCGTGGCCACCAGCGACTTCAACATGGGCGCCATGGAAAACAAGGGCTTGAATATTTTCAATACCAAGTTGGTCTTGGCGAATCCGGCCACTGCCACCGATGTGGACTTTGGCAACATCGAGTCGGTGGTCGGTCACGAATATTTCCACAACTGGACAGGCAACCGCATCACCTGCCGCGATTGGTTTCAGCTCTCGCTCAAAGAAGGTCTGACGGTTTTTCGCGACCAGGAGTTCAGCCAAGATATGGCTGGCAGTGTCAGCGCCCGTGCCGTGAAGCGCATTGAAGATGTGCGCCTCTTGCGCACCGTGCAGTTTGCCGAAGACGCAGGCCCCATGGCCCACCCGGTCAGGCCTGACAGCTATGTAGAAATCAATAACTTCTATTCGGTCACGATTTACGAAAAAGGCTCCGAAGTTGTTCGCATGATGCAAACCTTGGCAAGCTCTGAGGGCGTCTCTTGTCGTGCTGGTTTTGCCCAAGGCATGAAGCTGTACTTTGCACGCCACGACGGTCAGGCCGTGACCTGCGATGATTTTGCGCAAGCCATTGCCGACGCCAATCCACAGTCCGAATTGGCACGGGTACTGCCTCAGTTCAAGCACTGGTACTCGCAAGCCGGAACACCACGATTGATGACCCATGGTGAATACAACCCCGAAGCACAAACCTACACGTTGACACTCGCGCAAAGCTGCTTGCCCACGCCAGGTCAGCCTCATAAGTCGCCCTTTGTGATTCCGGTCAATATGGGTTTACTGAACGCACAAGGCCAGGCCTTGCCCTTGCAGTTGCGGGGTGAAACACAAGCGACTGGTCACAACCGCACGCTGGTACTCACACAGACCAGCGAAAGCTTTGTCTTTGTCAATGTGGGAAGTGCTCCCGTGCCTTCGCTGTTGCGCGAGTTCAGCGCCCCGGTACTGCTGGAGGCCAACCTGAGCGATGCAGAGCTGCTGACCTTGCTGGCACACGACAGCGATGCTTTCAACCGCTGGGAGGCGGGTCAACGTCTGGCACTGAACCGTGCCTTGAACTGTATTCGCACAGGCTCAGATCCCGCGCAAAGCCCGGTGCTCGATGATGCATACATCACTGCCATGCGAGAAGTACTGCGTCACCCGGATTTGGATTCGGCCTTCAAAGAATTGGCCTTGACTCTGCCTTCGGAAGGTTACATCGCCGAGCAACTCCAAGTGGTCGATCCTCAGCAAGTCCATGCGGTACGGGAAGCCATGCGTGACCAATTGGCGCAGGCATTGCAAGCCGATTGGGCTTGGGCCTATGAGCAGCATCGTGTCGCTGGGGCCTACAGTCCTGATGCAGTTTCGGCAGGCCGACGCGCCTTGAGCGGAATGGCTTTGTCCATGCTGTGCATTGCCGCCCGAACTTCCGGCGATGGCGTTTGGCCAGGCAAGGCTTACCAAGCTTTCAAGGAAGCACACAACATGACCGACCGGTTCAACGCCTTGAGTGCCTTGGTGGTCAGTCGGCATGCCTTGGCCAAAGATGCGCTGGCCAAATTCCACGCCTTGTTCAAAGACGAGGCTTTGGTCATTGACAAGTGGTTTGCCCTGCAAGCCGCTGCGCCCGACCACGGGGGGCAGGTCTTGCCTTCGGTACGTTTGCTGATGCAGCACCCCGACTTCACATTGCGCAACCCCAACCGAGCGCGCAGCCTGATCTTCAGCTACTGCAGTGCCAACCCTGCAGCCTTTCATCGCACAGATGCCGCGGGCTATGTGTTCTGGAGCGAGCGCGTCATGGAACTGGACGCGATGAATCCGCAAGTGGCGGCCCGATTGGCACGCGCAATGGACCGATGGCGCAAGCTGGCCCCAGCCTACCGCAGCGCCGCTCAAATGGCGCTCGAACGCGTTGCAGCCAAGGCCGACTTGTCCAACGATGTTCGCGAGGTGATCACCCGCGCTTTGGCTGAGTAAATCTGCACAGTCAACCCAAGGAATCAACATGTCCAAAGCCGTCTCCCTGTCACGCTACCTGGTCGAAGAACAACGCCTTCGCGGCAAAATTCCTGCTCAACTGCGCTTGCTTTTAGAGGTGGTTGCCCGTGCCTGCAAAGGCATCAGTCACGCGGTCAATAAGGGCGCCTTGGGCGATGCCATGGGCAGCGCCGGCAGTGAGAATGTGCAAGGCGAAGTACAGAAAAAACTCGACATCATTGCCAATGAAGTACTGATCGAAGCCAACGAATGGGGCGGCCATTTGGCCGCCATGGCCTCAGAAGAAATGGACAGCATTTACGTGGTGCCTAATCGCTACCCGCAAGGCGAATACTTGTTGTTGTTTGATCCCTTGGATGGCTCGAGCAACATCGATGTCAACGTCAGCATTGGCACCATCTTCAGCGTGTTGCAAAAAACAGAAAGCGCCGCGGTCAGCGAGCAAGACTTCTTGCAAACCGGTGCAAGCCAAGTAGCCGCCGGCTACTGCGTCTATGGTCCGCAAACCACGCTGGTGCTGACGGTAGGTGACGGCGTGGTCATGTTCACCCTCGACAGGGAACAGGGCTCATTTTTGTTGACGCAAGAAAACGTTCAAATCCCCCAAGACACGCAAGAATTTGCCATCAATATGAGCAACATGCGTCACTGGGCACCGCCAGTCAAACGCTATGTAGACGAATGCCTGCAAGGCCAAGAAGGCGTTCGAGGCAAAAATTTCAACATGCGATGGATTGCCAGCATGGTGGCCGACGTGCACCGCATTTTGATGCGCGGTGGTATTTTCATGTACCCCTGGGACCAACGTGAACCGAACAAGCCGGGCAAGCTGCGCCTGTTATACGAAGCCAACCCGATGAGCTGGTTGATCGAGCAAGCGGGCGGGGCCGCGACCAACGGGCGTCAACGGATTCTGGACATTCAACCTACTCAACTGCATGAGCGGGTCAGTGTGGTGCTCGGCTCTAAAAATGAAGTAGACCGCGTAACCGCTTACCACGCCGATGGATCGGCTGGTTTTACCGCGTGATGGGCTTGAGGCCTCGCTTGACATAAACCGAAGCAGCTTCAGGGGATTGCAAAAATGCGATCCATGATTTCGCAGCATCCGCCACTTTGGTGTCTGCGCCCAGCCCTGCGGTGTAAGTGGTGATGTTGTTGTACGCGCCGGGGGGTGCACCCATGAGGTCAACACCTTGCACGGCCAGGACTTCAGGCTCTTGCTGAACGGCCAAATCGGCTTCCCCGTTCACCACGAGCACGGCGGCATTGCCACTGGCCGGCGGAAACTTGGCCTTGGCCTGAATGGCTTGTGCAATGCCCATCTGCTCGAGGGTCTTGGCAAAAAAAACACCGCTCGCGCCCCCGAAAGCGGGGTTGGAGTAAGCAATGGCCCTGGCCTGCAGCAAGGTCTGTTTGTAGGCCTCAGGCGTGGAAATGTCGACCTTGGGCGCGCCTTGCTTGACCACCACCGCCATACCCGAACTCGAAAAATGGGTGTTGGAACCTGCGATGGCCTTGCCTTCTTTGACCATGGCATCCAAGCTTTGTTCAGTCAGCACCAACACATCGGCATTTTCGCCAGTTTGAATGCGTTTGACCAACACCGCTGCAGTGGCCCAGGTGATGTTGAGCTTGTGGCCACTGATCTTCTCAAACTTTGGGGTCAATTCTTCGAGTGCGGCCTGCACCCCGATGGTGCTGAAGACCTTGATGTCGGCTGCAGCGACCCCACTCGCATGCAAGAAGACGCAGGCAAAAACCGCTGACAGGCGAGGGAAGAAAAAAGTCATGGCGAAGTCCTTTCGTGGAAAGAGGGAGAGTAGGGCCATGATATAGCTTGATCAGGAAGGCGTTCCTCACTGAGCCCCATTCAAGCCACAATGCCCTTGTCTTTGAGCGCCAGAATTTGCGCATCGGTCAGCCCGATTTCGCGCAGGACAGCATCAGTGTCTTGGCCCAATGCGGGGGCGTTGCGCCGGTGATTGCCGGGTGTGCGTGAAAGCTTAGGCACAATGCCCGGGACCAGCAAATCGCTGCCATCGTCCATGTGCACCTTGGCCAGCATGCCACGCGCCTGGTAGTGCGGGTCAGCGGCCATGTCGGCCACGGTGTAAATCCGACCCGCGGGAACCGCTGCACCATCCAGCGCCTTGAGCACCTCGGTCACACTCAACTGCGCCGTCCATTGCCCGATAGCCTCGTCAATTTCAGTGATGCGTTTGACACGCCCCGCGTTGTCCGCCAAGGCGGGGTCCATGCCCAAATCGTTGCGGCCCATGCAGGCCATCAAGCGTTTGAAGATGCTGTCGCCGTTGCCTGCAATCAAGGCGTAGCCGCCGTCTGCGCAGCGGTACGCGTTGCTTGGGGCAATCCCAGGCAAGGCACTGCCTGCGGCTTGGCGCACCACGCCAAATTCACTGTATTCGGGTAACAGGCTTTCCATGCAATTGAACACGGCCTCATACAAGGCCACATCGATCACCTGGCCTTGGCCGCTTTTTTGTCGTTCGTGCAGGGCCATCAAAACCCCGATCACGCCATGCAACGAAGCCAAGGTGTCGCCAATGCTCACGCCCACGCGCACCGGCACGCGGCCGGGCTCGGCCGTCAGATGGCGCAAGCCGCTCATGGCCTCGGCCACCACGCCAAAGCCGGGCTTGTCCCGATAAGGCCCTGTTTGACCGTAGCCACTGATGCGCAGCATGATGAGCTGAGGGTTAAGGGCTTGAAGTTCATGGGGCCCAAGGCCCCACCCTTCCATGGCGCCTGGCCTGAAGTTTTCAATCAACACATCGGCCTGCGTCACCAATTGGCGCACGATGTCTTGGGCTTGCGGCTCTTTGAGGTCGAGCACCAAGGAACGTTTGTTGCGCGATTGCACCTGCCACCATACCGAGGTGCCGTCTTTGAGCAAGCGCCATTGCCTTAAAGGGTCGCCCGTGCGGGGTGGCTCGATCTTGATGACATCGGCACCAAAATCACCCAGGGTTTTGGCGGCAAAGGGGCCTGCAATCAACTGACCCAACTCCACGACCTTCAAACCGGACAAGGGCCCGGTCGCTGCGGAAAAATCAGAACTGGAAAGGTCGTCGGTCATGGCATCGTCTTGTCAGCAAAACATGAAAGCCAAAATCGCCACATCGTCTGCCCAGTTCAACAAGGCATAGCCCGAAAAGCGGTAGGCTGCGTAGGTCAGTTGTTCCAGGCCATCTTGCCAAGTTGAAGCAGGGGCTATCGAAGCCGTGTTCATGGTGCGACCGACGAGCACTTTGCGACGCCAGGCGAAGCGCCTGCGAGCGTGGACCGGTACAAAGACCAACCCTCGCCTTCTTTGACCAAGCTCCAGCCTTGAAGGTCAGACTTCACGTCGTGTTTACGCGGTGCGACCA
>CANBWK010000020.1 GCA_947373105.1 Comamonadaceae bacterium
GGATCGGCAAATTGCGCAGAGTTAATCTCGTTCTGATGTTGAACGATGGAAGCAATTGCAACTAAGCTTGCTAAGCAGGTCACAATTTGGAATTGCGTTTTTTACCGATCTAATTCAGCGGATCGTTTGTTTGTGTCTAGCGTTTGAGTTCTCTGTGAAAGTTCTCATGCGATCCAAGTAGCAGCAAGTGACGGGTCATAAGGTCCAATTCTTAAGCGCGCAACATGAGTTGGGTTTGACTCTTAAATTTATAGACATAAAGACCAGCCAGGTCACCTCGCTTTGCCTCTGATTAACAATTTGCAGCTTGTTAGAAGTGAATAAACGTTGCTTCCAAATCTCTGTGTTTCGCGTTTAACCTGTTTATTTACAGAGGTTAATTTTTACTAAGGCTTCTCGAAGTCTCTGGTATGAATCAATCCCCGATTCCCAACTCTTGGATCTTGCGGGTGATGGTGTTGCGTCCAATGCCCAATTTGAGCGCGGCCTCAATGCGCCGCCCCCGGGTTGTGGACAATGCAGCCTGAATCAAGCACGACTCGAACCTTTGAGTCAGCACGTCCCATACGTCATTCCGTTCTGTGGCCAACAGGCTCAAGGCCTCGTTTGCAAGTTCCGACTCCCAGTCGTGTGTCACCACTATTTCTGTGTCACCGGTTACATTGAAAGTAGCATGGACTGCCGTTTCTTTTTGAATACGCTCGTCAACAACAGGGCTCGTATAAGCAGCAGGTAAAGAGGTCACGCCCACTGGCAAAGTGATAGGCAAAACGCCCCCCAATTCGACCACGCCAATGACTTCGGGTGGTAAGTCCTTGGACTCGATCACTTGGGCGGGTGCCATCACGGTCAACCAATGGCAAATGTTTTCCAATTGCCGAACGTTGCCTGGAAACTGAAAAGTTCCCAATAAATCAAGCGCCGCTTCAGAAATTCGCTTGGGTTCTACACCCAATTGTTGGGCACTTTGAAGCAAAAAGTGGCGAGTCAACATGGGCACATCTTCTCTTCGCTCACGCAACGCTGGCAAACGCAAACGGATCACGTTCAAGCGGTGAAACAAGTCCTCCCTAAATACACCTTGTTTGACTCTTTGCTCCAAATCCTGGTGCGTAGCGGCAATGACCCGAACATTTGTTTTGACCGCGTTGTGTCCCCCTACCCGGTAAAAATGGCCATCCGACAACACACGCAACAAACGGGTTTGCAAATCAAAAGGCATGTCCCCAATTTCATCCAAGAACAAGGTGCCACCATCGGCTTGTTCAAAACGTCCTCTCCTTGAGGTTTGAGCGCCGGTAAAGGCACCTCGCTCGTGGCCAAACAATTCGCTCTCCAGCAAATCTTTGGGAATCGCTGCGGTATTGATGGCCACAAAAGGACCACTGGCACGCGGAGAGTGTTTGTGTAAAGCCCGCGCTACAAGTTCTTTACCTGAACCCGACTCGCCAGTGATCATCACCGTCACGTTGCTTTGCGACAAACGCCCAATGGCGCGAAAGACATCTTGCATGGCAGGTGCCTGACCCAGCATTTCTGGTGAGGCCGCCATTTTCTCTTCAGCCACTTCTTCGCGCTGGCTTTCTTCCACAGCGCGGCGGATCAATTCAACCGCTTTGGGCAAATCAAAGGGTTTGGGCAAGTACTCGAATGCACCATTTTGGAAAGCAGAAACAGCGCTGTCCAAATCAGAAAAAGCCGTCATGATAATGACAGGCAATCCAGGCAAACGTTCCTTGATGGTGGTCAACAAATCCAGCCCCGACCCACCAGGCATTCGGATGTCGCTGACCAAGGCCTGCGGCCCTTCTGAATCGTCCAGCCCCTCAAGCGCCTTCAAAACTTCACGCGGATTGGTGAAGCTGCGCGTGGGCAAGCCTTCACGCAACAGTGCTTTTTCAAGCACGAAGCGAATGGATTGGTCATCGTCTACGATCCAGATCGGCTTCATGGTGGAGATGCTTTCTTAAGGTTCATGGCAGCGGAATCAAAATTTTGAAATCCGTTCGACCAGGCATGCTGTCACACTCGATCGAGCCATGGTGCTGCTGAACAAAAGTTTGCGCCAATGTCAACCCCAAGCCAGAGCCACCTTCCCTGCCTGAAATCAACGGAAAGAAAATGCGGTCCTTGATCGAGTCTGGTACGCCAGGCCCGTTGTCAATGACATGCAATTCCAATGCCAGACGATATCGCTGCTTGCCAAAGGTCACCTGCCGTGCAATCCGGGTGCGCAAAGTCAGTTCGGCGTCGCCGTCGGCTCTGCGCTCATTCAAAGCCTGGGCTGCGTTATGCGCGATGTTCAAAACAGCTTGAATCAGTTGCTCTCGATCCCCTCTGAATTCCGGAATCGAAATATCGTAGTCTCGCACCACCTTCAAACCCTTAGGGAACTCCGCCAAAATAAGCGATCGCACCCTTTCGCAAACTTCGTGCATGTTCACATCCCCCACCACATGGGGTTTGCGGTGCGGTGCCAACAAGCGATCGACCAATGTTTGCAACCGGTCCGCCTCGCGGATGATGACCTGGGTGTATTCGGTCAGGTCTTTGCTTTCAAGCTCCATTTCAAGCAATTGGGCCGCCCCTCTGATACCGCCCAATGGATTCTTGATTTCGTGCGCCAAATTGCGAATCAGTTCTTTGTTGGCCTGCGCCTGATCCACTAAGCGTTCTTCTCGCTCCTGTCGTGTCTGCTGTTCTATGGGCAGTAACTCAACGATCACCTCATCGTGTTGATCGCTTTGTGCCACGATCACATGCACGGGCAACAACTCTTCATGATTCGCACGCTGTAGTGAGGCTTCATAACGCAGCGCTGCAAACTCATTAGAGCGGGCGCCCTCCAAGGCAATTTCCAAGGGTTTTTTATCTGAAAAGTACTCCCCCAAGTGCAAGCCCTGCAGGGTGCGGCGTGACAGGCCGATGGTGTCCTCCAGCGCCGCATTGACAAACAGCACCAATCCTCGGCCATTGATGACCGCCACCGGCGTGGCCAGCAAATCAAAAGCCTGAAATCGCAGACTCCATGGCGTCGGCTTATTGCTGGATGCGGTGGTCAGGGGTGACGGCAAAACACTCATGGTTGTGCAATCTGTGTGGATGGCAAACGGGCCAATTCTTTTTGCAAACTGTCCATATCTCGTTCTGCGCGGGACATCCCCGCTTTCAAGTTGGCCAAACGGTCCAGGTATTTTTGATGGTTACGCGCTTCTCCACCCATCTTTTCAGGCTCGCCTGCGTTGTATTCCTGCACCAATTGCGCATGGCGCTCCCGGACTTGTTTGAGCTCGGACACAAGAATCGTGCGTTTCTGCGCATCTCTGAATTTGGCGTCAACGGGCTCGGGCGGTGACGTTGGCCAAGGCGATGCACCCGATACAGGTGCGGGCGAAGCCGGTGATGACGCTATTTTGGTGCGATCAGGCACCGCAGGTGACAACTGTGATTTGGGCGCACCAGAAGGGCGCGTACCTTGAATCACCGTGATGGTTTGCCCCTGCATCACTTCACAGTTTTTTGAATTAACCGGTGTGTTCGTGTACTCGTTACCGCAACGGTAAATGCGATCTTCAGCACCCACATGCTGACTCAAGGCCAAGCAACACAAAACCCCCAGAACCTCTAAAGAAAAACTATCCGTTTTAAGCCTCATGGTGTGCTTTCAAAAATCCCTGTAGAGCCCACATCATGCCTTGTCTTTGGACAGAAAAAAAGGACGGCGTGTGCCGTCCTTTTTATTCGAATCAAAGAACGCTCACAGAGAGAAGTACATGTCGTATTCGACGGGTGATACTTCAATCCGACTGCGAGTCACTTCTTGCATCTTCAATTCGATGTAAGCATCGATCCACGAGTCCGTGAACACGCCGCCCTTGGTCAAGAAAGCGCGATCTGCATTCAAGGCGTCCAAAGCCTGGTCCAAACTTGTGCACACGGTTGGCACCAACTTGTCTTCCTCAGGTGGGAGATGGTACAAGTCTTTGGTGGCTGCTTCGCCAGGGTGGATCTTGTTCTCAATACCGTCCAAGCCAGCCATCAACAAAGCGGCAAAGCCGAGGTACGGATTGCACAATGGATCTGGGAAACGCGCTTCCACACGGCGGCCCTTGGGGTTGGGCACGTTCGGAATGCGAATCGAAGCGGAGCGGTTTTTGGCTGAGTAAGCCAATTTCACGGGCGCTTCAAAGTGAGGAACCAAACGCTTGTAACTGTTGGTGCCTGGGTTGGTGATGGCATTCAATGCACGTGCGTGCTTAATAATGCCGCCAATGTAGTACAAGGCCAAATCAGACAAACCTGCATAGCCGTCACCTGCAAACAGGTTCTTGCCGTCTTTCCAGATGGACTGGTGAACGTGCATACCGGAACCGTTGTCGCCGGCATAAGGCTTTGGCATGAAGGTGGCTGTTTTGCCATAGGCATTGGCCACGTTATGGATCACGTACTTTTGCAACAAAGTCCAGTCTGCGCGCTCAACCAAAGTGGAGAAACGTGTACCGATCTCGCATTGGCCAGCACCAGCCACTTCGTGGTGGTGTACTTCAACGGGAATACCGACGGACTCGAGCAACAAGCACATCTCGCTGCGCATGTCGTGCGTGCTGTCAACCGGAGGCACAGGGAAGTAACCGCCCTTGACGCGAGGACGGTGACCGCGGTTGCCGCCTTCGATTTTGGTGCCACTGTTCCAGGGGCCTTCGTAATCGTTGATGGCGTAGAAGGTGTTGTGCGGTTCGGTGCTCCAACGAACCTCGTCGAACAAGAAGAACTCTGGCTCGGGACCGAAGTAAGCTGTATCGCCGGTGCCTGATTGCTTGAGGTAGGCCTCTGCGCGCTTGGCAATAGAGCGGGGATCGCGCTCATAGGCCTTGCCATCGGTAGGTTCGATGACATCGCAAATCAGCACCAGGGTGATCTCTTCAAAGAAGGGGTCGATCAGCGCACTGTTGGGATCGGGCATCAACAACATGTCAGAGGCTTCAATGCCCTTCCAACCCGCAATTGAAGAGCCGTCAAAGGCTTGGCCGTCTTCAAACTTGCTCTCATCAAACTGCGACACGGGCGCAGTAATGTGCTGCCACTTGCCACGGGTATCGGTGAAGCGAAAGTCAACAAATTTGACTTCGTTGTCTTTCACCATCTTCATCACGTCTGCGACGGTCTTTGCCATCAAGTTCTCCTGGTTGAATGGGGTTGAAAATTGGTATCAGGTTCACTGCAGTTTCTGTGCCAACAAGGCAACAAGAACAGGCGACGCACCGAAGCCATGATTGTGCCTCGGCTCAGGCCTGAATGGATTCAGCTTGAATGAAAAATTCACACTGAATAACCCTCCTAAACCCTGCTTAAAATGCACCGAATTGGCTACAAATGCACAATTATGGTGCAAATTACATCAGCGCACCATTTCGGGGCCGAACTGAAGCTGAAAGGGCTCGAGACCGGCTTTGAGGTCTTGAAATGCCTTGTCTACATTTTCCAGGGGGCCTTTAACACCCAGTTCAATGTGCCTGCCCCATTGTGGATGGTCCACGCTCGGCAGGCTGAACACTTTGATCAGGGGGTGACGCTCTTCAATGGCCTGCATCAATGGGGTGAGCATGGCCTCCATGGAACCAAACAAAATCACCGACTTTTCGATCCGCTTTTCTGTTTGAAACCACTGCGCATACTGTGTGTCCAATACCTGGGCCACCATAGGCCAAGCCATGACAGGGAAACCCGGCACAAAATGCACCGTGCCACCACCTGAAACGTGACATGTAAAACCAGGGATCTTGTTGTAGGGGTTGGTGATGATGCTGGCACCTGAGGGGAAGACGCCCATGTTCAAACGGTGGATATTATCTGACCTGGCTGGCTCATAGACCGTCCCTTGCTCGCGTGCGGTATCCTGCATGCGCTCACGAATCAAGATTTCTGCCTCGGGGTGCAACGCCAAATCCAAACCCAAGGCCTTGCCCGCGCACTGGCGGGTATGGTCGTCGGGTGTGGCACCAATGCCACCAAAAGAAAACACCACTTGAGGGGTGGCAAACGCTCTCTTGAGTGTGGCCGCAATACGTTCTGGCGAGTCCCCCACGTAATCAGCCCACGAAAGCGTCAAACCCCGTTCAGACAGAAGTTCTATGACTTTGGGCAAGTGTTTGTCAGCACGCTTTCCCGACAATATTTCATCACCAATGATGATGGCACCAAATTCAGGCATGGTGTGATTTGCGTTGAGAGTGTTCATGTCAAAGAAGTGAGTCAGGAGGGTGAGCCAATGCTACTGCGGGAAGGGCCCTAGGTGTGGTTTCTAATGTCGCCAAGGAGGCCTGATTCAAGTCGGCAGAGACAACTTCCCTGCGCCGCAGCTCGGCCAACGCCGCCAAAGCAAAGTGCGAAAACCACAACGAAGAAAATGCAAAAACAAGGGTGTACAACCAAACAGCCAAGGGCACCAAGACCACAAAAGCTGCGGCAAACAAAGCACCTGAGGCCCATACCAAACTGGGCGCAGCGCCCATCAAACCCGTCACGACACCCATGCACATCAAGGTCAACCGGTGCTCTCGGGTGATGGCCAAGCGCTCATCACGGCTGGCGTGGACCGCCAAAACATCAAAGGTCAAGACACGGTAAGTCAGCCAACCCCAAATCACTGGGGGAATCAGCATGGCCAAAGGAGGCACCAACCACAAAGGCAAAGTCAGTAGCAAAGCAAATAGGGCTATCAACACCGATAACAATGACCACCCTAAACTCGCCAAAAAATTACCCCCATTTTTCCTCGCCAGATCGGGAAATCGGCGAGAAGCGACCCAACTGAGCAGCGCGGGGGTCATCATGAATGAAACAACCAACAAACTCAGCACAACCACAATTGGCGTCACCGAAAAAATGACCACCAATGGGGCCACCACTGATTTCAGATCACGCACGCCAAAAACCACGAACCATTGCCAGACCATGGCAAAGACCGAAGAGGTCTCCAACAGGCCACGCACCGAATCCACAGCCAAATCCCAGAGCCAGTAGCTGGCCGCCCAAGCCAAACTGACCATGATCAACAAAGGCAACAGTGACAACAGCATGGCGCGTGGGTGAAGGCAATAGACCACTGCCCGCCAAAAAGAATCCAAAAAAATTTTCATCCTTAACCCCCCAGACGTCTGGCCCTTTCAGGCGCGGCCTATCAAACGCAGCACGCCCAAGCGCTGCTGCGCCCAGAAACCCACCCCATAATCTCTGCCCTGCTCGACTTGATCGCGTACCCCTGTTGGATCAAAACGGTATTTGAAATTGGCCGTGCCTCCCAGAATATCCCACACAGGCAACAAGACACCAAAATTGCAGCCTCCCAGCACCGTTTGATGGGCCAAGACAGTCTCATGCCCCACCCCAACGCTGTGATGCAGACGATGAAATCGTGGACTCACCCACAGTCGCTCGCCGATGTGTCCGAACCAGAGTTTGACGTTGGCGTGCTGGAAACTTTCGCTCAATTGGCCTAACGCCACCAAGGCCACAAACTGAGCTGGCGCAACACCCAAGAGGACGGCCACGATGGACAAAATAAGGCTTGTGATCACATCGTCCAGCAGGTGATTGCGGTTATCGCTCCACATCGTCATTTGCCTTTGCGAATGATGCAAGGCATGCAAAGCCCACCAAGGCTCAAACGCATGCTGAGCTCGGTGAATCAGGTAATGCACAAAGTCAAAGACGACCAAGTACAACACGAAGCTGACCCATGCAATGTCGGTCACGCCAGGCCAGATTTGATCCAAATGCAAAGTGGGTACACCTTGCACGCGCAACCAGCCCCATGCATGGTCCAAACCATTTTCCAAAGTGAAAAACATCGCCAGTTTGAACACCCCCAAACGATGAATCAAGGTATACAAAACGTCAATCCAAACCGCTTGTCGATCACGCCAATGCTCGACTGGCCATATTTTTTCCATTGGGGCCATCACAACCAGCATGATGGCGATTTGCAAGAGTCCAACCAGCAGCCAACCTGTTCCCTCATAGGCTTGCTCGAGTAAATTGCTGGCGCCCACCCACACGGCCAGGGGTTGAACACATGCTTCGTACAAAGCTTGCTGTAAAAACTCAAAACCGTTCATCAAGGTTTCCATGATGCTGACCTGTTATTTTGCGCAATCCAATTGCGGTATTCAGGGTGCTGCCGTAAAGTTGCAAAACAATGCCCCTTGGCCTTGAGGGCCACAATCAAGGGCTCCAAAACAGCAGGCGCCCATGGGTCCTTGCGAGACCAGATGCCCAAATGCGCCATGAGCACATCTCCTGGACGAATATTTTGAACCGCTTGAGTCAATAAATGTTGATTGCTGTAACTTTCACTGGGCAATTCGTCACCCAAAAAACCTGCCTTAGCCCAGCCAACATGGTCATAACCACAGGCCTTGGCTGACGCCAATAATCTCGCAGAAGTTTTGCCGCCGGGGGCTCTGAACAAAGGCAAGCTGGGTATTCCCGTCAAGGCTTCGATACGGGACGTCGCTTGCTTGAGGTTATCGCAATACTCGGCCGCAGACCAAGTCATCCGTTGACCTGCGCGAAGTCCTGATGAGGGGCGAACCTTGAAACGCGCCGGTGCCTCAAGGGTTGTCGGAGCCTCATCGGCTTGCCAATACACATGATCAAAGGAATGACTCGCAAACTCGTGACCTTCTAAGGCGCGTTCCAACCACCAAGCGCTCCATGTGGTGCCCAGCGTACCGTCACCTTCGATGGTTTTTTCATTGGCCACAAAAAAAGTGACTGAAACTTTTTGCCTTTGAAGTACTTGCGCAATGAGAGGAGCCACGCCCATGTGCCCGGTATCGAAAGTTAAATACAAGGGCTTGGCGCACGAGGGCGTTTGTGCGCCCAATGCAAATGCCCAGGTAAGTCCCAGGCCAACCAGAGATGCTTTATTGCCGAGGCGCATGGTCGAGCGTCCAAACACCGTGGGGCGATTTACCCACGTTGACTTGACGCACCACCGACTTGCTGGCGATGTCAATCACCGTGAGTTTTTTCGCCCATCGCGAAGCCACCATGATCAATTTACCGTCGGCACTGACGTCCATGCAATCAGGCCCAGAAGGGGCGGGGAATTTAGCCACCACTTCCAATGCGGTGTAGTCAATCTGGCTGATGGTGTTGGCCACACGGTTGCTGACCAAGACATGTTTTCTGTCACCTAAAGCACGAAAGGCATGGGCGCCCTTGTCCGTCTTGATTTTTTTCAAAAATTTGGGCAAACCCGTACTGACGTCATACACCTCAACGCCATCACTTCCCGTCAAACCAATCAAAAGATGCTTGCCATCAGGGGAGCCAAAAACATCGGCTGGCATCGGGCCAACCCGGGTGCGAGACTTCAAGGTCTGACTTATCAAATCAATGGACACCAACTCATCGCTGTCTTGCATGGTCGACCATACGGTGGTGCTCTTAGGATCAATCCACAAATGGCTGGGTGTTTTGCCCGTTGCGATGCGTTTGGCCAGCGTTGCGTTCTGTCCATCCCATCGGTAAATATCGATGTGATTCAGACGATTGGCAGCCGTGACAAACCATTTCATATCAGGAGAAAATCGCAACTGGTAGGGGTCCAGAATGCCAGACACCGTTCGCTGTACTTTGGCCGTGCGTGGGTCAATGAAAGTCAAGGAATCGCTCAAGGCATTGGCCACGATGACTGATTTTTCATCCGGCGTTAAATACAAGTGGTGCGGCTCTTTACCCGTTGGAATGCGCTGCGTTTCAGTCCAAGTAACGGGATCGATGACGCTGACGTTGCCGTCCAGGGAGTTAAGAACAAAAACAGGATTGTTTTGTGCCTGAGCCCAACCCGTCAAAACCAAAAACGCCAAAAGCGCGCCGCGAGCGACAAAACGTAAATAAATCACCAAGTGCTTTCTGAATCCGCATTAGTGTACTAGGGCAAGCCTCTTTAATTGTGATTAACATGGAAACCATGCGTATTTTCAATGTTTCTGGCGTACAACTAGAGGTGGCCATCGTCGGACCCGCCAATCCATCGGCTCCTTCCCTTGTTTTTTTGCACGAAGGCTTGGGCAGTGTCAGCTTATGGCGAGATTGGCCTGCACAACTTTGCGCACAATTACACATGCCGGGACTGATCTATTCCAGGCAGGGTTATGGGCAGTCAGATGCGACCGCGAATGTAAAAAGCAATTCAAAAGTTATTAATTGTGTGCGCCAAGGCCGATTGCAAGCCGACTACATGCACCACGAAGCATTGACTGTTCTGCCCAGACTTCTAGAGGGGTTGGGTATTCAAAATCCCGTTCTGATCGGTCATTCCGACGGCGGCACGATTGCGCTTATCCATGCCAGCCAGCACCCTGTTGCTGCCTGCGTCGTCATGGCCCCTCATGTGATGGTGGAAGACATCTCGGTCCATGCCATTGCACAAGCGCGGGAAGCCTTCCTCCAAGGCTCGTTGAAAGAGCGGCTCGCCAAATTTCATGCCGATGTCGATGGCGCCTTCTGGCAATGGAACGATGTGTGGCTGAGCTCGGAGTTTCGCGGTTTTGACATCCGAAAAGAAATCGAAAGCATGACTGCCCCACTCCTGGCGATCCAGGGGGAAGACGATGCCTATGGCACCATGGCGCAAATTGACGACATCGCAGTGCATGTGCCCCATGCAGAGCGGGTCAAACTGGCTTCTTGCGGGCACTCGCCGCACCGCGATCAACCGGCACAGGTCAATGCGGCCATTGCACAGTTTCTCTCCACGCACATCAGCTGATCGGTCAGGCTTTGGATGAGCGGCTGGCCATCAAGGCCAGATCATCGGCACTCAGCCAGCGCCACTGACCGGCGACCAAATCATCGGGCAAGCTCAAACCGCCAATGGCTGATCGGTGCAAGCCTTCAACCCGGTTACCTATGGCGGCCACCATGCGCTTGACCTGGTGGTACTTGCCTTCGGTCAGCGTCAGGCGCAGATGCAAAGGGGACACCGCTTCACAGGCCGCAGCTTTGACCGGTTTCGGATCGTCGTCCAACACCACACCCGTCAGCAAGCGCTCGACCTGATCCGGCAAGATTTCATACTTGGTCCTGACCTCATAGACCTTGGGCACATGGTGCTTGGGCGAACTCATGCGGTGAATGAACTTGCCGTCGTCGGTCAGCAACAACAACCCCGTCGTGTCTTGGTCCAAGCGCCCTACGGCTTGTACGCCCTGCACTGCCGCCTTTTGCGGGCGGGTACGCAGCGGCCCTGGCAACAGGGTGTAAATGCTCGGCCAAGTGGACGGTTTTTGCGAACACTCGGTGCCTGCGGGTTTGTGCAGCATCAGGTAGGCGCGCTCGGCAAACGGCCAGTCCACGCCCTGCACGTTAAACACCAAGCCCTCAGGCTGAAAAAAAGTGCCCGGATCGTCGCACACGCTACCTGCCACCGACACAAAGCCTTGCTGCACCAAACCCGCACAGACGCGTCGAGTGCCAAAGCCTTGACTGAACAAAATATCTTCTAAACGCATGGGTTTCATAAGGCATGATTGTCGCAGTGAAAGGATGCCCATGAACACAGCCTCGTCATTGCCAACTTTGCCATCACTCGGTGCGATCACCGACGTACCCGGCATTGAAGTCGGCCACTTCACCGACCCCCGTCGCCCCACGGGGTGCAGCGTGGTCATCACCCGCCAAGGCGCGGTGGGCGGCGTCGCGGTGCGCGGCGCCGCCCCCGGCACTCGCGAAACCGACTTGCTTGAACCTGGCAACACCGTGAACCAAGTGCATGCAGTGCTGCTGTCGGGCGGCAGCGCTTGGGGCTTGGACGCGGCCGGTGGTGTGATGCGCTGGCTAGACGAACAAGGCATTGGCCTGAACGTGGGCCCAGCCCGCGTGCCCATCGTCCCAGCCGCAGTGCTGTTTGATTTGAACCTGGGCGACCCCAGCATTCGACCCGATGCGCAAGCGGGTTACGCCGCTTGCCTGAACGCATCCACCCAAGCCCCTGCGCAAGGCAATGTGGGCGCGGGCAGCGGGGCCAGCGTGGGCAAACTGTTTGGCATGCAGCGCGCCATGAAAGGCGGCATTGGCACCGCTTGTGTGCGTGTTGGCGGCGTGACCGTGGGCGCTTTGGTAGCCTGCAACGCCTTGGGTGATGTGATCGACCCCGACACCGGTGCCTTAATCGCAGGCGCTCGCCATGAAAGTGGCCAAGGCAAAGGTAACGGCCTGTGCGACACCCGCCGCAGCCTGCTGGCGGGCGTACCGCCTTTGCCCATACTGGCAGGCACCAACACCACCATCGGTGTGATCGCCACCGATGCCAAACTCACCAAAGCCCAAGCCCAACGCATAGCTCAGATCGGCCATGACGGCCTGGCCCGCAGTATCAACCCCGTCCACACCCTGTCTGATGGCGACACGCTGTTTGCCCTGTCCACCGGGCTGGCCGAAACATCCCCCGGGATGACCGTGCTGTGTGTGATGGCTGCTGAGGCCGTGGCACTTGCCACGGTACAAGCGGTCAAAGCCGCGCAAAGTTTGGTGGTCGGCGGTCTGCGTTTGCCCGCAGCCCGTGATGGCCATGGCCTCTAAAATTCAAAACTTGTCTGCGCTTGGTTTTTTTGAAAGATACCTCATGGCCTTGATGCCCCGTTTTTTCTTTATTTTTTGCCCACCCCATGTTGTTTCTTTGGTTTGCGCCTTGGGGCTGACGGGCTTGATGAGTTTGCTTCAAGGCTGTCAAACCGCGCCCGTTGAAACCTATGCACCCAAACTCGGCCAAATCGGCAAGGACGTCATGTGGCTGCCCACACGAGATGAGTTGATCCAGCAACTCCTGGAAGCGGCCCAAGTCGGTCCTCAGGACGAAGTGGTTGACCTGGGCGCCGGCGATGGCAAGATTGCCATCGCAGCAGCGCGTCAATTTGGCGCCAGAGCCTGGGGCATTGAGTACAACAAGGATCTTGCTGCATTGGCACAGCGCAATGCGCAAAGAGCGGGCGTTGCAGATCGGGTGCGCATCGTACAAGGGGACATCTTCAAGGAAGATTTTTCTCAAGCCACGGTGGTGACCCTGTACCTCTTGGAAGAACTGAACGCCCAAATACGCCCGACCCTATTGGCCATGCGCCCTGGTACCCGCGTGTTGTCAAATACATTTTCAATGGGGGACTGGGAACCCGATCAGGTCATTCAAATCAAGGGTGGGACGGGTTATTTTTGGACGGTACCGGCTTCTGCCCAAGGGGTTTGGACTGTCAATGGGCTGGACAATCGAGGGCCTGCGCAGTTAAATCTCCATCAGCAATATCAACGTGTAGGCGGTACCTTGTCGTGGGGGTCACAAACTCAACAGGTATTGGGGGCGCGATTGGATGGCGCCCATTTGCACTTCAGCTTCATCAATGCCGATGGACAACTCAAAGCCGTTCAAGCACAACTCCAAGGTGCTTTTTTCGCGGGCGAAGTGGTTGGGCCTTATGGCATGGTCGACATGCAACCCGAGATTGTCAAAATCTCGGGCCAACTTCAGCGCCAGTAGGAAAGCCAACACAGAAGGTCCATTCGCCATGCAACTTGACATTCACCCTCTGCATCCTGTGTTTGCCGCCGAAGTGATCGGGCTCGATCTCACGCAGGGAACAGGTCCAGAACTGGCTAACAAAATTCATGCTGCAATGGATCAATACAGCGTGTTGGTCATTAAAAATCAGCACCTCAACGACGACCAACAAATGGCTTTTGCCCAATCGCTGGGCACACTGGAGTCCACCCCCGCCCAAGTCAGCATAGACAAGCAACGCCTCAAGCACCGTGCAATGGTTGACATTTCTAACATGGATGAAAACGGTGTACTGCTGGGCGCAAACGACCGCAGGCGACTGTTCAATCTGGGCAATATGTTGTGGCATACGGACTCAAGTTTCAAGTCGACGCCAGCCCTGTACTCCATGCTGCATGCGCGTGCCATTCCACCAGAGGGCGGAAATACAGAGTTTGCCGACATGCGGGATGCGTGGGACACATTGGACCCTGCAATCCAAAAGCGCATACAACATTCGGTCTGCGACCACTCCTTAATTTATTCACGCGCCCTGCTTGGCTTTGACGCCTTTACGCCAGAGGAGCAGCTGACTTTTGCGCCAGTGCCGCAGCGTTTGGTACGCAAGCACCCGGGCTCAGGAAGGCGCTCTTTGTTTTTGGCCTCCCACATTGGGGCCGTTCATGGCATGCCTCGCCCCGAAGCCTTGATGCTGATACGCGACTTGATGGAACACGCCACCCAAAAAGAACGCGTCTATACACACCAGTGGCAAGTGAATGACCTCGTCATCTGGGACAACCGCTGCACCATGCACCGTGGCAGAGCTTATGACGACCAACGTTACAAACGCGATATGCGGCGCTTAACGCTACAAGACAGTGCCCCTACTTTGCTTCAACCCGCTTAGGGACATGCGGTTCACCCAGCATTGAAACCTCAGGTGCATTGAGTACTTTTCAGCAAGGTCACTCTCTTGTGGCCAAGCTGAAGCCTTGCTAATTCAATGAACGTTTACTTCAAAGCCTTGAAGCGCACACGCTTGGGTTTTGCACCTTCTTCACCCAGGCGCTTTTTCTTGTCGGCTTCGTATTCTTGGTAGTTACCATCAAAGAACACCCATTGGCTGTCGCCTTCGGCGGCCAGAATGTGCGTCGCAATGCGGTCCAAAAACCAGCGATCGTGACTGATGACCATGATCGAACCTGCGAATTCCAGCAGAGCGTCTTCCAAGGCGCGCAGGGTTTCCACGTCCAAGTCGTTAGACGGCTCGTCCAGCAGCAACACGTTGCCGCCGGCGATCAAGGTCTTGGCCAGGTGCAAACGGCCACGCTCACCACCGGACAACATGCCAACTTTCTTTTGCTGGTCGCCACCGTTGAAGTTAAAGCGTCCGCAATACGCGCGGCTGGCCATTTGGAACTTGCCCACGTTCAAAATGTCCAGGCCACCGGAGACGTCTTCCCATACGGTTTTGTCGTTGTTCAAGTCGTCACGGTTCTGGTCCACAAAGGCCATGCGCACAGTCTGGCCGATCTTGACTTCGCCGCTGTCCGGTTGTTCTTTGCCCGCGATCATTTTGAACAGCGTCGACTTACCGGCGCCGTTGGGGCCGATGATGCCGACGATGGCGCCCGCAGGCACCTGGAAGCTCAGGTTGTCGATCAGCAAACGGTCGCCAAAGGACTTGCTAACATTTTTGAACTCGAACACTTCGTTGCCCAAACGTTCAGCCACAGGAATGAAAATTTCCTGTGTCTCGTTGCGTTTTTGGTAGTCAAAGTCGGACAGCTCTTCAAAACGGGCCAAACGTGCCTTGCTCTTGGCTTGGCGGCCTTTGGGATTGGAGCGCGCCCATTCCAATTCTTTCTTCACCGCCTTGGATCGGGCGTCTTCGGTGCGTTGCTCTGTCGCCAAACGGGCGTCTTTTTGCTCCAACCAAGAGGAGTAATTGCCTTTGTAGGGAATCCCGGAGCCCCGGTCCAATTCCAAAATCCATTCGGCAGCGTTGTCCAAAAAGTAGCGATCGTGGGTGATGGCCACAACTGTGCCGGAGAAACGTTGCAAGAACAGCTCTAACCAATCCACCGACTCGGCGTCCAAGTGGTTGGTAGGCTCGTCCAGCAACAACATGTCGGGGCGCGAAAGCAGCAAACGGCAAAGGGCAACTCGGCGTTTTTCACCGCCAGAGAGTTTGCCGACAATGGCATCCCAAGGTGCCAGGCGCAGCGCATCGGCAGCGATTTCGAGCTGATGCTCTGACGCATCACCAGCGGTGGAAATGATGGCTTCGAGCTTGGCCTGCTCGGCGGCCAAGGCGTCAAAGTCTGCGTCTTCTTCCGCATAAGCAGCGTACACCTCTTCGAGGCGGGCCTGTGCGGCTTTGACCTCGCCCATCCCGCTTTCAACCGCTTCGCGAACGGTTTGCTCGGGGTCCATGATTGGCTCTTGCGGCAAGTACCCGATTTTCAAACCCGCCATAGGAATGGCTTCGCCTTCGATTTCCTTGTCGATACCGGCCATGATCTTGAGCAAAGTGGACTTGCCCGAGCCGTTGGTGCCCAACACGCCGATTTTGGCGCCCGGGAAAAAGGACAGCGAAATGTCTTTGAGAATATGACGCTTGGGCGGCACGATCTTGCCGACCCGGTTCATTGAGAAAACGTATTGAGCCATGGTGCTTTAGTGAAATGAACAACCGGCTCGCCCGCGCCAGGGTGGCGCTCAAGGCGAAGCCGTTCATCCGACATTATCCCAGCAAGACCCACCCTCCCCAAAACCCGACAAATTACAGGCCCGCCCGTTGGACTTGGGCCTGCAAAGCGGTTTGCAAGGTGTTCAGGCTTTCTGAAAAGTGCGCTAGTGTTTCTTTGCCCAATCCGCCCCGTGCCAGCGCCTTTTGCAGCTGGCCCGCCAAGGTTTGGGCGTTCATGCGCAACAGGCTGCGCGCATCGGGCGGGACCGCGCTGGACGGTTTGATCAGCACATCGGTCATTCGGCGAAGATGTTCACGCTGCAAATTGCGGCGCAACAAGCCTGCGTCTTGCCCCTGCCAGGCCTCCGACCAGATGGCGTTTTGCAAAGTGTCGTGCAGCTGCGCCAAGCTCAATGGCGCCACCCCTTTGGAAGCTTTGAGGGGCGCTTCGAGTAACCGCGAGGCAACAGTTGGCGAAAACAAGGGGTCCAGAATCGAACGCTGCACAGCCAACACGCTGGCCACCACCGAAACCTCGGGGCTGGCTTTGCGCTCAAACGTGTCTGGGGCCAAACGGGCGAGCAAAGCGGGATCAAAACGGAAACTTTCAGCGCGGAAAAAATCCTGCGTGATCAACTGCAGCGCCTCCCGCTGGCGCGCAGCAGGTACCGCCTCGAACAAGGGGCGGCCAGAACCTGCACGGTCACGCCGGGTGAGCACGCCCCCCACAAATTTGGCGGCCAGCGGGCCGACCTGAGACAGCCCCCGAAAACCGCTGTTGAAACTGCGGGTCAAGCGCTCATAGCTTTCGCCATCGGGTAGCTTCAGGGTTTGCAGTCGGTCCCACAATTGGCGCGACAAGGTCATGCGGCGTTTGTAATAGGCCAAGGGGTCTGAACCCAAGTCAAAGCGGTTGACATCAGGGTCGATACCCTCGGCCATAGACCCGTACCCGGCATCTTCATCGGTCGCAAAAGCCAGCTCGGGTCGAGTGGATTGCGCTGTGATCTTGGCCAAGCCCGCGGCTTCTTGCGCCGGTTCAAAGGTGCTGTAGCCATAAGCAATGGCCCAATAATCGTAGGCGCCCAAAGAGCCCATCACATAGTCACCCTGGTTTTCGTTGGCGGGCGAGATATTGAAGGGCAAGTAATCCATGACCGAACTGGACAAGCCGTGGTCGCGGGTAAAGCGCGGATCTTGCATTTGCGCCAGGCTGTAGGCGGTGGAGGCCCTGAAGTTGTGGCGCAAGCCCAGGGTGTGTCCCACCTCGTGCATGATCACATCCTTGACATACTGCTGCGCCAACTTGTCGGCTTGCGGACTGTCCATCGACAGCCCCTGGCTTTCGAGCCAGTCCATTGCAAAATGCAACTCATGGGCTGAGTCTTGCGCATAGTTGCACACTGGACCGGCATGCCCATGCGCCTGATGCCCTGACGCTGAGCGTTCAAAGTCTTCCGCCAAAGTGCGTCGCGCGCCACGCGCAAACACATCAGACATGCCGATGTCAGCATCCAAAATTTCGCCTGTTCGGGGATCGGCCTGAGAGGGACCAATCGCAAAACCGACGTCCGCACCACTGAACCAACGGATGGATGCATGGCGGGCGTCTGACGTGTTGAAGTCGTCGCTGGCCAATTGTTGCTTGACTTGCAGTGCACCTTGAAAGCCAATTTTCTCGAAAGCCTTGTTCCATTCGAGTACGCCGTCGGTGACAGCTTGTCGGTATTTTTCAGGAATGTTCTTGTCCAGCCAATACACCACCGGTGTTTGAGGTGGCGACAGGGCGGCGGAGGGATTTTTCTTTTCCAGACGCCAGCGTTTAATCACATGGCGGCGCAACTTGACACTCGTATCGTCGGTGTAATCAACGCGTCCCACCGTAAAGTAACCGATACGCTCATCGGCTACTCGCGCAGCCATCGGTTCGGGTAACTTGGTGAAGCTGTAATAAAAGTTCACAAACAAGCTACGGGGATCAGGCGTGGCCATAGGCGGGGGGGTGGCGGGCATGGGCGACGGCGTCGAGGGCGGCGCAGACAGTTTAGGCACAGAAAAATGCGCCTGCAGCTCCAGGCCTGTCAGCTCCGACGTGTTGCGAAGGGCCGCAAAACTGCTGTTACGCGCATCCAAGGCAAACGGCATCCGAAACGCCGATTCCAAACGGGTCAAATAGCCAGGGATATCGGCCATCAACAAGGCCTGCGCTTCGATGACAACCGCTTTGCTCTCGGGATCAGCCGCCACCACCGGCGCGCTGCCCAGCAAACTGTCGGAAAAAGACTCGGACACGAATTGGGCCTGCGGGGTGCCTTCTTTGGCAAAAAATTCGATGTTCTTGGCAATCAATTGCACCTGATTGCCGATCTTGCGGAACATCACCGCATGGGAGCGCCCCATCTGCCCCCCATACAAACCACGCTCTCCCACAGAACGGGGCACGTTGTAGCTGAAAAACAAAAGCTGGTTGAACTGTTCAGGCAAAAGCTCAATCCACACCTTGTCGTCCTTTTGGTGCAGTTTTAACAGCCCGGGCAATGCCGTGGCGCCCAGCAAAACTTCTTTCAAGGGCTTTAAGGCACCAGGGGCAGGGGCAGGAGTTGTTTTGGCGGGCGCTGCTTCGATGGGCGGTTTCGGGTTGACAGCGGCTACGGGGGCTGGGGTCTGAGCCGCCAAAGGCAAGGCAACTGCACAACCCAAGACAATGACCGACAAACGATTCAAATTCAAAAAAAACATGGGCACTCCGAGTTCAGACGAGTCCATTCTAGAGAAACTCCCCAATGCCACTGTAAACAGTTAAAATATTTGGTAGTACCCGCTTTGATGTTCAAAGGACTGTGATGAGCGTTTCTTCTGTTTCCCATCGCGCCATGCCGCAGCCTGTTCAACAGCATCGGTCGCGCGAACCCGCAAAAGCTGTCGACAAACAGGCGCAAACGGATCGGCCTGCCGCAAAAGAGAAGGCGTCCGCCCACTATTCAGATGTCACCTATTCACGCGCCAAAGAAAACACAACCCAGCATGCTGCGCCAAAGGGACGTAGGATTGACATCAAAGCATGAGCGCCATTGGGCTTTATCTACAAGCTCAAATTTGCATTTCAGAAATCACGCCTGGGCGGGCAGAAAATTGAACCCGACTGTCCATTGCCTCGATCAGCACCCGCGCTGATCTCTGTCCATACACTTGCTCTTTAAGCCACACACCTTCAGCGTCCAGCGCTTCTTTGCTGCCCACAGTGGTTGACCAGACACGACCTTCTGCGTCCCATCGGTATCCGCGGCCTTTGAGTTTATCTTTGCTCTCAAACGGGGCTCCCACAGCGCGCAGTTTATAGCGGGTGTTTTGCGCTGCAGACATCAAACAAGCCAAACCTGTTTGTGCGCTTTTAGGCAACGGCTTGGCCAAAACCTGAAGCAGCGCATGGCAGTCGACCTGCGCACGGTGGGCATCGTAGAACCAACCACTTTCATGGGCCAAAAATTCCAGCTTGGCAGAACCTGATCCTTGGGCCTTCCAGTCGATCCCTGCGAAAGAGCATGCCCAAGACTTGCCCACAAAAACGGGCAAACGAGCCTCTGTAAAGGGGCGGTCAAATCCAGCGTTGTGCGCCACAATCAGATCGGCACGACCGACCATGTCGTTGACCACGGCATCGTTCAGTCGGTGCCCCTGAACCATGGCACTGTCAATGCCAGTGATCTGCACAATGGCGGGCGGAATGGGCTTGCCAGGATCTTCAAAGTCTTCGTAAATTTCAACTGGGCCGACAGGTAAACCTGTCTCCACATCCACATCCACCGCCAACATGGCCAATTCAATGATCTGCTCGGTACGCTGATCAAGTCCCGTGGTTTCAGTGTCCAGAACCAGCACCCGGCGAGTGTCCACGCCAGGCGCCGCGGGGCCGTAGTCCAGACAGGGCTGTAATCGGCGCAAAACCTTGTAGTCAGGATGGACTGAAAGCGTTTTCGCCATGCTTTCAACCTCGTCTTTGCCCGGCTCTATGGAATCTTGAACAACAGGAGAAACAACACGGGGCTGAACCATGGGAATGACGGCTTTCTTGCGGGTCTTTGCACGTGCAGGCGGCACATCAGGCACCACGTGGCCTTCGGGGACTTCAAATCCAAAACTGAGTTGGCTCATTCAACACTCTCTTCGGTCAGTTCGAACAAGCCGCCGCTGCGCATCACGCGCGCAGCCGTCGCTTGCAACAGCACCGATTGTGACGCAAGCACGAGCGTCAGGCGTTTTTTGGCGCGCGTAATGCCCGTGTACATCAGCTCTCGCGTCAAGACAGGCGATGGCATGTCTGGCACAACCAGCATCACGTGGCTGAACTCAGAGCCTTGCGACTTGTGCACCGTCATGGCCCATACAGTTTCAACGGCATCCAGACGCGTCGGCAGGACCCAGCGAATATGCCCGGCTTGCACAAACGCCACGCGCAGGCCATTGGCCGTGGGCAAGCACAGGCCCACATCGCCGTTCATCAGCTTTAGATTGGGATCATTGCGCGTCACCATGACCGGGCGACCGCTGTACCAGAGCTCCGCACCCCAGCCAAGCCAGCGGCTGATACACAGGTTCAGGTTCTCCACACCCCAAGGTCCGCTTCGCAGAGCGCACAACACCTGAAAGTCGGCAAAGCTTTCAATCAGTTGCAAGGCTTGTGCATCGCTGCACATCGCTTGAGGCATGCGCAATGGCCGCAGCATCTCCAGCCAGTGGGACCAGCCTTGCTTGACGGTCACCGCGACATCGGTGTGCGGCATTCGCTGCACACTGAGCAGGTCGACATCGGGCGGGAACAAAGGGTCTTGGTCTGTCTGGGCGCTGGGGCACTTGGAAAGCAACATGTTGACAGCGCGGGTATCCCCCGCGTTCACCTCTTGCGCCCACTGGCCAATGCCACTGTCGGCGGCAAAGCGCCTTGAATGGCGCAGCATGACAGTATGCTGCGCCAGCGATGAACCAGGAGACTTGGAGGAGGAGGCATATTGACGAACGTCTTGGCCTGTGTGGGCTTGAATCCAATCAAGGGTGTTGGCGGTGTAGCCGCCAAGGTCTGCGCCCTCACACAACTGCGCCATGACTGCACCAGCTTCGACCGAGGCCAGCTGGTCTTTGTCACCCAGCAAAATCAATCGCGCCGACAGTGGAACGGCGGCCAACAATCGGGCCATCATTTCCAGATCAATCATCGACGCTTCATCGACCACAACCACATCGCAGGCCAACTCGGGCACATCGCGCAACGGCGCATCGGGGGTGAACTGCAACAAGCGGTGCAAGGTTTCGGGTGCCGCCGGTGGGTCCATCTGCAGCGCGGGCGGTAAATGCGCAATGGCAGACTGAATGGACTCACCCAAGCGACTGGCAGCCTTGCCTGTGGGTGCGGCCAAACGTATCCGCAAAGGTTTTTGCAACGGTGTTTGCGCCAAGCGCGACTGCGCCGTTAACAGCGCCAGCAAGCGCACCACTGTGGTGGTTTTTCCGGTGCCCGGACCACCTGTGATCAAGGTCAGGGAGGAGCGGACAGCCAGGGCGCAGGCCACTTTTTGCCAATCGATCTGACCGTGCTTTTGCGCATCTGAGGGAAACAAGGCATCCAAGTGCACAACCCACGCACTGGTTTCCAAGAGTGGCTGCGCCAAACGCGCACGCAAGGCGTGCATCACGTCTTGCTCGGCCTGATAGGCACGGCGCAGATACAGGCGCTGTGATGGTGTGTCCCCAGCCAACACCAAGGGCGAACCTTCACCCACTCGCCACGGCAAGCTGGCTGCTGCCGCGCTCAAGTCGGCAGGCAAGATCTGCGCCTGCGCTGCGCTCCAACCCAGCAAGGCCGCGGCTTGGTCCTGCAAAGCTTGCAAATCCAAGCAAGCATGGCCGCGCCCCATTTGGTAACTCGTCAAGGCTGCCAGCCAGTGATGGCGAGGATCGGGGGATGGGACTTGGGCATGCAAGAAGTCGGCAAATGCGCGGTCCAGGGCAGTGCAAGCGTCTAAGCCCAAGGGTTTGATCTGAGGTGTGGTTCGGCTCATGCAGTCCCCTTGAATGCGGCGTCCATGGCCTCCATCATTTCTAGCGCGGGGCGGTGTGCGAACACACCCGCCCCGGCTTGGTCAATACCCCGAGCAAACAGATAGACCGCCCCGCCCATGTGCGTCTCGTAAGCATAGCCAGGCAAGCGCGCTTTCAGCAAACGGTGCAAGGCCAGCAGATAAAGGCTGAACTGCACGTCATACCGGTGCGCCAGCAGGCCTTGCGCCAGGTCAGCCGGTGCATAGCCTGGGAGTTTGTTGGACTTGTAATCCAAAACGTAATAACGACCGGCATGCTCAAACACCACGTCCATGAAGCCCGTGAGCAAACCATGCAGGCGGCGGGCTTGCAAAGGCTCACGCGGCTGGCTCGGCAGGACATGGGCGCAGATGATGGCGTCCAAGGCCTGCGCTTGAATGCCATGCGTGCGCAAGGTGAAATTCATTTCAGCCCAGGCAAAAGCAGGGGTGAGCTCTGAAAGTTGCAGCGAGGGTATTTGCGCTAGCTCCAAAGCCTGACCCAATGGCAAAGGAGTTTGCGCGATTTGCCGCAACCACACCAGCAACAATTCGCATTGGGCTGTGTCCAATTGCAGCGCGGCCGTTTGGCTACTGAAAAGTTGCTGCCAGCGCTGTTGGGTTTCAGATGCAGTTTCCGATTCAGGTTCTTGCGCGCCATCGTGGCTGATTGGCCAACCCTCTTTAAATTGCCACTCTAACAAGTCGTGCAGCAAAGTGCCATAGGCACTACCTGCTTTGAAATCATTGAAGGGCAGTTGCGGCGCACTCACCACAGCATCCAAAGCCGTCAGGTCCAGCAGCACGTCACTGTCGGTTTGGGCGTCCTGCCAGCGTTCATCGGTCTCACTGGGCAAGGCCCAAGGCATAGTCTGTGCGTGCTTGCGAGTCAGTGCACTGAAGCTGGCCATCCACCAAAGGTTGTGGTGTTGACGCAAAGGGGTCAAGGCCGCTTTGGGGGCTGCTTCCAACAGGGTCGACTGGTAAAGCGCATCGCTTGGCTCTGGCGCTGGCACCACTTGAATCGCCGGGCAGTCTGACCACACTTTCAATTTATCCTTCAGATCACCGACAGCAGTTCGGCCCAACAAATTGCTCAGCGCACTGGCGGGCTTTTTGCTTTTGGCGGTGAAGTCTTGGCTGCGATGGGTCACTCCCAAAAAAAGTGCCCGCTCGGCCCGGGTCAAGGCCACATACAGCAGGCGCTTGTCTTCTTCGAGACGCTCCGCATCACTGCGCATGGACTCTTTTTTTTCTTTTTTAAAGTTCGAGACAAACGGCACATACACCCATGGAAACTGCAAGCCCTTGGCCTTGTGCATGGTGATCACTTGCACCAGATCGGCATCGGTTTCCAGGCGTATCTGAGCGGCGTCCCCGCTGGCTTGCGGGTTGTGAAGTTGGTCGGCCAGGTAACGCAACACCGCGCCCTGCCCTTGCAAGTTCAAACTGGCTTTCTGCAACAAGTCGCCCAGATGCAACAGATTGGTCAAGCGGCGCTCGGGGTCAGGGGTGGTAGCGGTCAGGCGTTGGGCAATCTGCTGCTCATGCAGCCATTGGTAGAGCATGGGCAAAAAGCCTTGGCGTTGCCAGGTCTGCTGCCAGCGGCCAAAACGGTCCACCTGCGCATCCCAAGCCGCCTCGTCTTGTAACAAGTGTTCGATTTCGCGCGCCGATAGCCCAAGAGTGCGGCAACTCAAGGCCGAACGCAGATGCTGCACCGACTGAGGCTGTGCAATGGCTTGCAAGATGTGCCACAGGTCCAACGCTTCTCGGGTGGAAAAGACGCTGTCACGGTCGGATAAATACACGCTGCGCACGCCGCGCGCTTGCAGCGCCTGGCGTATGGCGCGCGCTTCTCTGCCATCGCGCACCAACACGGCCAACTGCGCCGGTTGTGCCGCACCGCTTTGCAGCAAGGTCACCATTTGGCTGGCGCAAATGTCAGACATGCGATGCAGGTAATGGGTTGCACTCAGCGGCGTTTCGGTATCAAGACGCCAGACCGTCATCGCCGGCACCTTGATAAGGTCGGCCGTTTCGGCACCAGAAGCCGCCTCAAATCCAGGGGAAAGGGCAGGCAAAAATTCCAACGCACCAAAGGGTTGTACGGCATGTTTGAACACATGGTTCACCGCAGCGATAACCCCAGGCGTGGAGCGGTAGTTGTGCAGCAAAGTGTGTACCGCTTGCGCACGTTCACGCGCCGCCAAATAGGTGGGTAGGTCCGCACCACGAAAACTGTAAATGGCTTGTTTGGGATCGCCAATCAGCAGCAACGCTACATCGCTGGCTTGGGGATCGGGGTAGATTTTGGACAGCGCACCCCATTGCCAAGGGTCGGTGTCTTGAAACTCATCCACCAAAGCGACAGGGTACTGTTTGCGAATCACCTCCGGCAAGCGCGAGCCTTGCAAGTGCAAAGCGGCGTGCAAGCGAGTGAGTAAATCCGCAAAATCAAATTGACCGCGCTGTTGTTTGCTTCGATCGTAACTTTGCGTGATGGCCTGAGCGGCATGGACCAGCAAGTCCGATTCCGGCGACACGGCATTGTGCAACGCTTCGCTCCAAGCTTGCATGGCCAACAACGCACCAGTTGGGTCTTGCGGCTTGGGACTTTTAACGTGGGTTTTATCAGATAAAGCCAGCAAACCAAACTTGGCCACCAGTTTCTTATCTAATGCGGCGCCCTGTGTCCACGCCTTGAGCTGCTGCAAATAACCCGCTCTGTGGGCCACCCTGAAACTGTTGCCATTCAGGTCGTGGTCCATGGCTTTGCCCAATTGCGCCAGCAATGTGTCGGCATGTGCCGCCCACAGCTCATGTGCTTGAGCCTCGTAAACGGCCACTTGCAATTGTGTTGCAGACCACTGCTGCATGATGTGATCGGGCGTTTCAGACTCTGGCAGGACAGCCCGATCAGCAGGGGCTGCATCCAAGTCTGCGGGCGGAGTTCGCTCTTGTGCACGCCAGAAAGGCTGCAGTTTTTTCACCAGTGCTTGCGGTGTTTTAGCGATCGGAAGCAACGCACTCAGCTGGGCCTCGTCGAAAGCGTAATACCACTGTCGCCAGTAATCGGCAGCGGCCTGCAATCGCAAAGCCTCGCTGTCTTCCACTGTGCTTTGCTCAAACAAGCTCGACGAATCAAAAGCGTGCTGGCGCAACATGCGCGAACTCCAGCCGTGGATGGTGAAGATTGCGGCCTCGTCCATCCACTGCGCCGCGGCATCCAGGCGGGCGGCGCAGCCAGGCCAGTCATGTACATCGATGCTGTTTTTCAAATCACGTAAAAATACATCCGCAGATTCTTGCGTTTGCCGAAAATATTGCGCCGCCTGCGTCAGACGCGAACGAATGCGGTCTCGCAATTCAGCCGTGGCCGCCTCGGTGAATGTCATCACCAGAATTTCAGGTGGCGTCAAAGCCCCCTGCGAACGACCGTGGCCCAACACCAAGCGCACATACAAAGCTGCCAGGGTGTAGGTTTTGCCCGTACCTGCACTGGCCTCGATCACCTGCAGGCCCTGCAAGGGCAAGGTGAGGGGGTTCAAGGGCTGCAAGCTCATGCGCTTTCCCCTGATTCTTGCGATGATGCTTTCAAGTTATCTTTCACTGCACTTGGCGGTTGCGTCAACTGCACGTGCGTGAGCAAGCCGCCATACAAGGCATCGGCCCACTGCGGCAGGCTTTTCGCAATGTCGTCAAAGGATTCAAACGAGCGTTGCAAATAAGGCGACCTGCCCCACTCTCCTTCTGTCGCAAAGCTCCCTTCAAAAGCAAGCTCGGCTTGGCTCAAAGCGACTTCTGCCAGCGACTCGTCGCCCTCAGTGTCGCCTTGCGAGTTATCAGGATCTGACCCCGATTTTTCTGATTTCCCTTGTGCAGTATGGAGAGCCTGTAAATACGCCAAGCCAGTGCGCAGCGCCACCGGCAAAGGTGCTCGCCATGCTTGTGCGTAGGCTTTCAGCCACACTCTCAATTGGGCCACAGCCTGAGCAGAAGAAATGTGTGACAGGGTCGTTTCACCATCAATACCCAAGAGCACACTTTGCACAGAACGGGCATGGGAACCAGGGCTCGCGCAGGCCAACACATGCACCACCCACAGGTTCACCCATTTGTCCCAGCGAGGCAAGACGTTGCCTTTGCCATGCGTCACAGCACCAGGCTGCAGACTCACTTGCGCCCAGCCGGCTGGGCCTTGGCACAAATGATGCAATGTGCCGGTCACCTTCCAGTCGTCAATCAGAAGGTCCAGCGATTGCGGCGGCAAGATGTCCGGGTATTGCGCCAGCCAAGGCGCTGCACGCTCGCTCACCGCCTTGGCTTTGTGCAGCACATCGTGGCCTAGCTTCCTGCCGAAGGCGGCCATCGGCAACTCGCCTTGGCCTTGCAATGTTTGTAACGCGTCATCGGCACTGTCGGCTTGCAACAAGTTTTGTCCCAGCTTGTATTGGGCCAAGCCATCCAATTCAAAGGGCTCATCCTCAGGCGCTGCGGCCTCAGGCTGGGCAATGCGTACAGCCAATCGCTGTCGCCAATACACCTCCACGGGGTGCCGTAAAAATGCCTGCAAGTCCTGAACATCCACGGTCAACTCTGGGGTGCTAATCACAGACAAAGAGGTCTGTTCCGTCCCAGGTTGAACCTCCACAGTCGAAGTCACGCCCATGGCCAGTTGCCAGTCGGTGGCATAGGTACTGAACTCACTATTCGCTTCAAAATAGCGGGGTGAAAAAGCTTGCAAAGGTTGCAACTTCGGCGCAGGGGCGTCTACAAATCGGGCGTGTAGAACGTCCATCAATTGCGAAACCAAAACCGAGGCGGGTTGCTCGGCGTTGTCAGTGGCACGGTGACTTTGCCAGCTGATGTATAGCTTGTCACGCGCCGACAGCAAAGCTTCGAGAAACAAATAGCGGTCATCCTCGCGTCTTGAACGGTCTCCGGCGCGCCACTGCCAGGCCATGAGATCAAAATCGCGCGGCAGCGTCTGTCGGGGATAGTCCTTGTCATTCATGCCCAGCAGGCAAACCACTTTGAAGGGAATGGAGCGCATGGGCATCAAGGTAGCGAACTGCAGGCCGCCGCCCAAAAAACGTTGATGCAAGCCCGGTGCCTCGATCTGCGTAAGCCAGTGTTCTCGGACCACCACCAAGGGCAATGTGGTGGTCAATGCCGATTGATCACACAGCAATAACCAACGTTGCAATTGCAGCTGCAACTGGCCCAGCAAGCGCTCCTCAGCGTCGTCAGTGGATTCGAAAAACTGAGCCAAAAGATCTTGTAAGGTGCTGACCCATTGGCTGGGCGTCTTGTCTTGGGACAAAGCGTGCAAGCTGAGATCCATGGCTTGAACCCATTGCGCCAGACTTCCCAAGAGTTGAGCGCTCAAACCACCCACTTCGGGCAAAGGCTCAACGCCATGCCAAGCCGGGCCTGGTCCCGTGGCATAACCCATCAGCAAACGCCTGAGACCAAAAGCCCACGTGTTTTGATCCATACCGGCCATTTCAGGCAAGCCCCAAGTTTTGCGGTGATCGGCATCCAGCCCCCAACGCACACCGGCGCGGGTCAGCCAGTTTTGCAGCACACGCACATCGGATGCTTGCAAAGCAAAACGTTTTTGCACTGCTGCCACTTCAAACAAGCTCACCCAATCGGCCAGACTGATGCGCGAGGTCGGCAAGCCAAGCAAACGTTCCAAGGCTTGTACCAGTGGCATGTCGCGCGAAGAAGTATCGGCTACCGAAAACGGAATGTGCCTTGCTGTGCCTGGCGCAAAACGGCCAAACACCGCCTGAATATGCGGCACAAATTTCGCCATGTCCGGCACCATCACCATCACATCGCGCGGCTGCAAGTCAGGGTCAGCGTCCAACCAGGCTAATACTTGGTCGTGCAAGACTTCAACTTCGCGCTGCGCAGAATGCGTGGTGACCAAGGTGATCGCCCCGTCATTTGAAGGCTCAGGCTGTGGCGTGGCCGGCAAAGGTTCTAAATCCAGAATATCCAACTGCAACTGCTGCAGTTGATTGAGAGGCTTGCCCATTGAAGCGTAAGGCGACTCAAACACCTCAATTTTTTGCAGAACCTGGGCGTAGGTGTCAGGCTGGTCGTAGCCATCGAGCATATGCAAATAGTCTCGCCCCTGCTTACCCCATGACGCCAGCAACGGATGGGCCTGCGCATGCAGATCCGCCAAGTCCATGGGCAGCGCCTGCACTTGCAAGCCAGATTTGGTTTTTTGACGCGTACGCGCAGGCAGCCCCGCACGCCCATCGACCACATGACCCCAGTAATAACGACAAGGGTTTTGCACCACCATCAATACTTGGCTGAAACGGCCCAGCGCCGCCAACGCTTGCACAGCCTGCATGGGCAGCGACGATATGCCGAACACCACCACGCGCTGCGGCAAACCTGCTGGCCGGTCCAAAGCAGGACGGTCTTTCAGCGCCTGCATGAACTGGGCATGCACCGCCGATCGAGAGGCTTGGGCCAACGCCAACCCTACATCGTCTTGCAGCGCACGCCACAAATGCGCTTGCCAAGCTTGGTCTTCGGGTAAAGGGAGGTTTGGCCCGACGCTGGCCTGCAACACATCACGACCTTGCGCCCAGTCTGCCAGCCAATCAGCCCGGTAGCTTTGGTAGCCGTCCAGTACGTCGGCCACTTGCTGCGCCAGTTGGTAAAGCTTTCGGCCATCACTGTCACTGGCCAGGTAATGCGCCAGAGGTTGGTAAACCGCATCTTGCGCGGCCACCTCGGGCAGCAGGCGCAACAAGCGCCAGACCAAAGCCGACTTGTCAAAGGGCATGTGCACTGGGACAGCGTGCGCGCCCAGCACGCTGCGGTACATCTGCCATAAAAAAGCAGAGGGCAACTCCATGCGGGTGGCGGCGCAGATACCTAAAGCCGACTCGTCAGCCAACGCCAACTCCAGCCAATGCTTCATGCCGTTGCTTTGCACCAAAAAAACCTCGGGCTCCAAGGGCGGTAAAGGCCGGTGTTTGACAAAGTCCACCGCCAGATCGCGCAGGTCCTCCAGGCGGTTGCCATGCACCACCATGAAGCCAGGCTGAAGTGAAAAGGAGGGTTTTGCGGTCATTGTTTTTGAGTGTACCCAAGGCCAAGCGCATGGCGTGAGCCCACGCTTTTCATTTTCGTGCGACAATGCGCTCGTTGCCGCCTCCAGTTGCCGCAACATCAGCACTTCTGCTGGAGCCTGACCCCAACATTCTGTTGGTGGTTTCCATGCTCACCTGTGAATCCCATCGGTCTTTGACTGGCGGCTGTCTTTGACAGCCTGACAAACCGATGCCCTGCGCTGGAATCAGCGCTCCTTTAATGAACTTTATTGATTTGAATCTGGCTCCGGCCATCCTCCAAGCCGTGCAAGAGCAAGGCTACGAAACCCCCACCCCCATTCAGGCGCAAGCCATTCCGGCGGTCCTGGCAGGCCAGGACTTACTGGCAGGCGCTCAAACCGGCACCGGTAAAACGGCCGCCTTCACCTTGCCTTTGCTGCACAAGCTCAGCTTGAGCGAGCCAGGCAAAAACAAATTCGGCGGCAAAGCCATTCGTGCGCTGGTGCTCACGCCCACCCGCGAATTGGCCGCCCAGGTCGAAGAGTCCGTTCGGGACTACGGCAAATACCTGCAGCTCAACTCCACCGTGATCTTTGGTGGTGTGGGCATGAAACCGCAAATTGACAAGATCAAACGCGGCGTGGACATTCTGGTCGCCACCCCCGGTCGATTGCTCGACTTGGCGGGTCAAGGTTTCCTGGACCTGTCCAGCATTGAAATTCTGGTCCTGGACGAAGCAGACCGCATGCTCGACATGGGTTTCATCCATGACGTGAAAAAAGTGCTGGCCATGGTGCCCAAGGACAAGCAAAGCCTGTTGTTCTCTGCCACCTTCTCGGACGAGATCCGTGAATTGGCTGCCAACTTGCTGAAGAACCCGCAAAGCATTCAGGTCACACCCAGCAACACCACGGTTCAACGCATCAGCCAGGTCATTCACCCTGTTGGTCGCGGGAAGAAAAAAGAAGTGCTCGTGCACATCATCAACAAGCACAATTGGAGCCAGGTGCTGGTGTTCACACGCACCAAGTTTGGCGCCAACAATGTGGCCGACTTCCTCACTAAAAATGGCGTCAAAGCCATGGCGCTGCACGGCAACAAAAGTCAGACCGCACGCACCCAGGCTTTGGCTGGATTCAAGAGCGGCGACATCCGCGCCTTGGTGGCCACCGACATTGCGGCACGCGGTATTGACATCGAAGACCTGCCCCATGTCGTGAACTTTGAGATTCCCAATGTGTCCGAAGACTATGTGCACCGCATTGGCCGTACCGGCCGCGCAGGTGCCAGCGGCGAAGCGGTGAGCCTGGTCTGTTTGGACGAAGAAGGTTTCATGATGGAAATCGAGCGCTTCACCAAGCAAGAAATTGCGGTGGAACTGCTCGAAGGCTTTGGCCCTGAACCCGGCGAAAAAGCCGAGCCTATTGCCATGGGTCGCCAGACCCTGTGGGGCGGTGCCGGTCGCCCCCCGAGCCGTGACGTGATGCAAGCGGCTGCCAAAGCGGCACGCGGTGACATGATGCAGCGTATTCGCGAATCCAAAGGTCCGCAAGGCGAAGGCGGAGGCCGCAATGCAGGCCCTCGTCCATCCCGAAGCGGACCCCCGCCATCGCGTCGTAACGCACCTCAGGGTGGACCCCGCTTTGACAACCGAGGTGAGGGCCGCAATGAGTTCCGAGGTGACGAAGGCCGAGGTGATGCGCCCCGCTTTGAAGGCGCTCGCAACGAGGGACCGCGTCCTGAAGGTCGCTTCGACAACAGGGGTGACAACCGCCCACCACGTCAACCAGCCCCCCGTGGCGATCGCGGCCCCAGGGGCGATAGCGATGAATTGCCACGCCACATCGACCCCTTGATGACCAACCAATTTGCCTCCCGCCGAGATCAACCCCGTCGCAGCAATGGCAATTCAGGTGGTCAACCCGATCCTACGCGCACCAGCATTGACAGCTTGGCCGCCGGTCGCGGTGGTCCGCGTCGCCATGGTGGTGGCGGTGGCGGTGGAGGCGGCGGTTATGGCGGTGGAAACCGTGGCGGCGGCGGACGCTCATTCGGCCGCTGAACAACGCCAGTGCTGAAGGCTGGGGATAGATGAACCTTACCAGCCGCTACTGTCAGGACCACCTTTAAATGGCCCTGACAGATCAGGCGTGATCCATCCGCCGTAGAAACCACCTGCTTGCGCCACAACCTTCGCACCGTCCACAGTGCAATCTAGATCGTGTGCGTAAAAAGCAATGCATTCAGCCAGCGGCTCAGCGCCAGCCAGGGGCTGCGGATAGCTCCAAGCGACCTGTGACAAGCGGCGAACACCATCCAACAGATCCCAATAACGGGCAGGCCCTTTCCACTCGCAAAATGAGCCTTGGCCTGCGGGACGCAAAAATGCAGACGCTACGTCGGCCAAGGGCAGATAAAAGGTCGGCGGGTGTGAGGTCTCTCTCACCGCCCAGGCACCACGTGTTCGAGCCAACAAGGTCTCGCCCCAACACACCACGATCTCGCGCTCCTCGCGAACAAGCGCTGGTGGGCGTGGAAAATCCCACACCGAAACTTGCCCCAGTTCTGGGACGTCTGCAAACGGTGGGCGCTCTTTGCCGCGCCAACGCCATTGCGCGCGGGCTCGTTCCAATGGGTCAAAATCATTCATACGCAAGTGCGAGTGCCGCTGTCATCATGATCAGTCTTTCACAACCGTGACGCCTTTCCAGAAGGAGACATGATTTTTAATTTGGCTGGCTTCTGATTTGGGCGTTGGATAGAACCATGCAGCGGCCTCGTTCAAAGACCCGTTGACTGAAATATCGTAGTAATGCGCAACACCTTTCCAAGCACAGGTGGTTTGTTTGTCAGAGTCTTTGAAAAAAAGCGTGTTCAAAGAATTCATCGGGAAATAGTGATTGCCCTCCACCACCACAGTAACAGCTGAATGCGCGATAACTTCGTTGTTCCAAATTGCTTTCATGTCTTACTCCGGATGAATGGGGGGTCATTTGAATGTGCTTGCTCGGGAATATCAAACCAAAGCAATCCAAACCAGCGTTGAGGATCGGTCCAAACGGGACCAACCTCCAAACCTTGCGATAGGGCCAGTTTTTGAATACCGTCTATTGAAAATTTATGTGAATTTTCGGTGTGCAAGGTTTCACCTTCTTCCAGAACAAAAACTTGATCAGCCAGATGGACTTCTTGCTTTTTCAAACTCACCAAATGCATTTCTATCCGATGCAAGGGCGCATTGTAAAAAGCCCAATGGGAGAATTGATCAAGAACAAAATTGGTTTTCAGCTCTCTGTTTGCGCGCGCCAATAAGTTGAGATTAAAGGCCGCTGTCACACCTTGCGCATCGTTATAAGCTTGATGAATAACGCGTGGTTCTTTCAATAAATCTACGCCTAACAACAAAGCGCCTCCTGGCAAATACGCGACACAATTGGCAAAGAACTCTTGAACTTCGTTAGGCGAAAAGTTACCAATGGTTGAACCTGGAAAAAAAGCAATTCGACGGGCAGCCCCTTGCAAGGGGGTTGGTAACAACCAATTTTGGGTGTAATCCGCAACGATAGGATTGATCTTAAGCTGAGGAAATTCCAAACTTAAATCGTCAACCGCTGCATTCAAGTGAGCGCCTGAAATATCCATTGGCAAGAATGAAATGGGTGCATCCATCTCACGCAACAAATAGCGCACCTTGGTCAAAGAGCCTGCCCCCAATTCAATCAACTCGGCCTTCGGGCCCATGTGCTGCGCCATATCAGCGGCATGCACTTTCAAAATTGAAAGTTCAGTGCGGGTGGGATAGTATTCAGGCAGTTCGCAAATTTGATCAAACAAAGATGAGCCGGTAACATCGTAAAAATATTTTGGAGAAATATGTTTGCGCGTTTGCGACAAAGCGGTCAACAAATCATGTTCAAAGTCTTGGTGATTTGTAGGTGTCACTTGCAATCCCTGGCTAAACGAAGGCCTGTGATTTGCCAACTGGCTGCAGGCGGGAAAAAGTTTCGATAAGTTTGGCGCGCATGTCCTTCGGGCGTTGCCCAACTTGAGCCGCGTAACACTTGTTGGCCCACCATGAATTTACCGTTGTATTCACGAATCGCACCGTCCCGAGGTTTAAAACCGGGATACGGCTCATACGCAGAGCGCGTCCACTGCCAAGCTTGGCCTCGCATGTGCAGCATGTCTTGACTATCAAAAGCATGTTCCCACTCGAACTCGGTCGGTAAACGCGCACCACGCCATTGGGCAAAAGCATCTGCTTCAAAAAAATTCAAATGCGTGACTGCGTGATTGAGCTGCAAATCAAGAACGCCATCAACACCAAAAACTTTCCAGTTTGTCGTTTCGTTGAAGGCACTTTGAGGTGAAAGCCAGTAAGCCGGTGCTGTGCATTCCGAACGATTCACCCAAGCCCAGCCTTCTGACAACCAAAGAGACGGATTTTGATAGCCGCCATCTTGGATGAATTCAAGGTATTCGCGGCAAGTAATCAATTGGCTGGAAATTTCAAAAGCCTCGATCCAGCGTTTATGCCGCGGTTGTTCATTGTCAAAGGAAAAGCCTCGGTCTCCATTTGCGTCTTGACCCAATTCGCACAAATTAGCATCGAACTTCAACCATTGCGCTTTGGATTCCAAATTTTGCAGGCCTTGATTGGGATTTAAATTCAATCCACTCTTTGGCCATAATGGATTGCAAGAAAATAAATGAACAAGGTCTGTCACCAACAATTCTTGGTGCTGCTGCTCATGATTCATGCCCAGCTCTATCAAATAGCCGATATTTTCTGAAACAGGCTGTACAAGGCTTTGCAGCCAGCGCACCAATGCTTCAGTCACATGCGCGCGATAAGCCATGACTTCGCCTAGAGCCGGGCGGGTCAGTAAGCCTCTTTGCGGGCGAGGCTGTCTGGGTCCCATGCTCTCGTAATAGGAGTTGAAAATATAATGAAATTGGGGATTGAATGTCTTGTACCCTGGGCAATGTGGCAGCAAAATCACAGCCTCCCAAAACCACGTGGTATGACCCAAGTGCCACTTACTAGGGCTTGCATCGGGCATAGACTGCACGCACTGATCCTCTTCAGAGAGATGAATGACCAAACTCTGTGTAAGTTCTCGGATCTGTTCAACACGCTGAACCAGTGGCAGTTTTTTCTCA
>CANBWK010000021.1 GCA_947373105.1 Comamonadaceae bacterium
GATTCATGGAGGAACCCAATGTCATGCGTGCGGTAGCGCTGCTGCGGGCTCGTGAATTCCATTTCAGCCTGATGGAAATCTCATTCTTTGTGGGCAAAGAAAAAGTGGTTGCCAAGCACAGTTCACCATTCGTTCTTGCCCCCTTTATCCTGATGCACCGCACAATGCAAGGGGCCACCGAATACTTCAGAATTCCATTTGACCATGCCATTGAAATTGGCGGTCACATTGAAATTTAACCTTTTATTTTTTTAACCAAAATCGAGGTTCCCGATGGAAGCTACAGAAGCAAATGAACTGACTGAATTAAGTGAAGGCCGCAGCAAAAAAAATCAGACTGCCCTGACGATTTCGATTCTGGCCATGGTACTGGCGATCTCCAACCTAGGTGGCTCTAATGCCATGAAGGAGTCAACGCAAGAAAATATCTTGGCCTCTAACGCCTATTCGTTTTACCAAGCAAAAACCATTCGCCAAACTGCCTTGAAGATTGCTGCCGCCGATTTGGAGTTGCAATTGGTGCGCGAGCCCCATATGCCTACTGGAATCAAAGAATTGCATCAAAAAAAGATAGATGAATATAAAAAAACGATAGAGCGCTACGAATCAGAGCCTGAGACCAAAGAGGGAAAAAAAGAACTCTTGGCCAGAGCAAAAGGTCATGAACACGAACGAGATCACGCCATGCGTCAGGACCCTTGGTTCGACTATGCGGAGGGATCGCTTCAAATTGCCATCGTTTTACTCTCCGTTTCTATCATTGGCGGGATTCCTATTTTTTATTGGGTAGGTTCTAGTCTGGGTTTATTGGGCACGTTGTCGATGCTCAACGGTTACTTCCTTTTTTATTGAGCGATCCTCTTGGCCATAGCCTTATTTGAAAAAGGCAACTTGACCCATTGCACAATCCTCTTGCGCACAACGCGCACATGGAGGAATGAACCGTGAAACTATTTTTGAATAACTGTTTTGGGAAGCAACTTCTGGCTCTTATGCTGGTCGCCTTTGCCACCTTGGCATTGGCATTGCCCAGTCCAAAGGACATTGAATCTGCAGTTACTGCAGGAAATTTGAGTCAAGCTGAGTCGATGCTTCGTGAGGTTATTCAGGAAAAACCTCAAAGTGCCAAAGCCCATTACGAACTAGGCCAAGTGCTTGCCCGCCAAGCCCGCTATGCGGATGCCCAGCAAGCACTTTCAAAAGCCAAAGCAATTGACCCTGCGCTGAAGTTCGCAGCCAGCCCAGAAAAGTTCAATGAAACATTTGACAAGATTGCCCATAAAGCCAAAGAGTTGAGTGGCCCACAGGTGAGTTCCGGATTGTCTGATACACGTCGTCCAGCCGCCGCCCCCGTTGCGCCCGCTGCACCAGAACCGGCTTTTCCACTGCACTACATTTGGATAGGAATTGCCGGCTTGGTGATTTTGGCCTTGGTCATGCGTCGCAAGCAAGCCACAGCGTCACCATCACCCATGCCAATGCAAAGTAGCAATGCATCTCCCTATGCACCGGCAACAGCCATGGGGCCCAATGGTGCACCAGGATACGGTCAAGCTTATCCTCACCAACAACCTATGGGGGGTGGTATGGGCTCTGGCATAGGTGGTGCCGTTGTGGGTGGCTTGGCCGGTGTGGCCGCTGGATACGCATTGTCCAAGGCACTAGGAGGCGACCAACACAACAATGCTTCAAGCGCAGCTCAAAACACAGGCACCAACAATGGCTATGTGCCATTTGACAGCCCATCACAACCTGACTTGGGCAGTTTCGACTCAGGCGCAGGCGGCGGGTGGGATGACAGCAGCGATTCAGGCTCTAGTGACGACAGCTGGTAAGCATTCAGCAACTGGCTCGAAAGGATTTCGAGTCGCTCTCTTCAAAAGCATCGCCAGTGGCGGTGCTTTTTTTTGTGCGAAACTTTGGCAATCGTAAAAGGATAGAAACACCATGTCACATTTGTTCGGACGACAGGCTTTTATTGAACTCCTTATCAGCGAAGGGGTTACCCATCTCTTTGGTAACCCGGGCACGACAGAGCTGCCCATCATGCAAGCGCTGCCAGACTATCCCGATTTGAAATTTGTTCTGGGTCTCCAAGAGGCGGTTGTGATGGGCATGGCGGATGGTTATGCAAGAGCCTCTCGACAATTGACAGCAGCCAACGTCCATGTGGCCCCTGGTCTTGGCAACGCAATGGGGGCTTTGTACAACGCCAAGTTCACAGGCTCCCCGGTGATACTCACGGCGGGTCAACAAGAGCAAGGTCACGGCTTGCTGGAGCCCCTGCTCTACGACAACCTAACTTCCATGGCAGCGCCATTGGTCAAATGGTCCATCGAGGTCACAAGGCTACAAGATTTGCCAAGAATCATGCGCCGCGCGGCCAAAATCGCCATGACGCCTCCTACGGGTCCCGTCTTCATTAGCCTGCCCGGTGACATTCTCAATGAAATTGCAGAAATGGACTTGGGCCAATCGGTACGCATTGATCACCGAGTAAGACCATCAGATTCCTCCCTGGATGCCTTGGCCAACGCCCTGCTTTCAGCTAAAAATCCTGTCATTATTTCAGGACAGGAACTGTGTTCAACACAAGCCTTCGAAGATGCCGGTGAGTTGGCCACTTTACTGGGTGCGGGTGTATTTCAAGAGTCCGTTCCTTTCAGTGCTACTTTCTCTACCTCGCACAATCAATACCTGGGAATGCTCACACGCAGTCAAGAAAACGTTCGCAAAACATTGGAGCCATTCGATCTTATTTTTTGTTTGGGTGCTGATTTGCTTCGCATGTCTGTTTACAGCCCGGTGGAGCCTTTGCCCCAGCATTCAAGAGTGATTCATTTGAGCGAGCGCAGTGGTGAATTAGGGAAAAATTACAGAACAGAATTGGCTTTGCAAGCCAATGTTTGCGAAACTTTGCAAGCATTGCTGCCCGTGCTTCGTGCTCGCATTGATTCAAATTACAAGGAGCAAGCCAACGTTCGTGCAATGGCCCTAGCGCAGCAAAATTGGTCCATTAAGCGCAAGCATTCCGTCATTCAAGTTCTGACACAAAGCTCTTTACGTCCGATGTTGGCTTCAACTTTTGTCATGCACATCACCTCACAACTGACGCCTGATGTCATTGTGGTTGAAGAGGCCTTAACTTCAACACAAGCGCTCTCGCAATATTTGCATCAGCATGATCACGATAGCTTTTTTGGGCTGGCCAGTGGCGGACTTGGATTTGCTATTCCAGGTGCAGTGGGCATCAGCATGGCCAAACCCGGCCGGCCTGTGGTCGCCATCGTCGGCGATGGCAGTGCGATGTATGGCATTCAAGGCCTGTGGACGGCCGCCCACTTCAAGCTGCCTATTACATACGTCATTGCAAACAACAAGGGCTATCGAATCATCAAAGAAAGACTCGTGTCCATGCAAGGCTCAGACCGCTTCATTGGAATGGACATGAACGATCCCGCAATTGACTATTGCCAAATGGCACAATCAATGGGAATGCCTTCCATCAAGGTATCTGATCCATCAGAATTAGACGCGGCCTTGAAAGCCGGCATTCAAAGTGGCAAGCCCAATTTGATCGAAGTAGCGGTATCTAATGGATTTGGAAACTGAAACGGCAAACAATCTACAAGCAGATTTACTCTGGTTGTAAGCCTGCTTCAGTAAATGCCTTGCCCCACGCACCCAACTGGTCCTGAACAAACAAACCAAGTTCCGCAGGTGTTGATCCCGCAAGATCAAAACCCAACTTATCAATACGATCGCGGATTTCAGGCTTAGCCATGGCTGCATTGATTTCTTTGTTCATTCGCAGGGTGATTTCTCTGGGCAGCTTAGCAGGACCAAAGAGCGCCGCCCAAGTGGCGGCAGGAAGCTGCGGGAGTCCAGCTTCTTGCGCTGTTGGTACGTTGGGCAGTTGGCTGTAGCGCGAAGGCAAAAGCATCGCCAAGGCTTTGAGCTTGCCTTCCTTGATATGTTGCAGCGTTGTCGTCGGTGTCGCGAAAGTCAGCTGAACATGTCCCCCCAAAATATCCGCGATAGCGGGCGCTTCACCTTTGTAGTTGATCAAATTCAAATCCGCTTTGGCGACTTGCTTGATTCGGGTGTGCATGAGTTGCGTCACCCCGCTGTAGCTGCCGTAATTGAGTTTGCCAGGGTTATCGCGTGCATACGTCAACAACTCGTTGACGTTCTGAGACTGAACTGCAGGGCTAGTGACCAAAACATAGATATAGCGCCCAACCAGTGAGACGGGTGTAAAGCTTTTGACAGGGTCGTAAGGCGGATTTTTTTTGAGTAATGGCACTTGCATCATGGGCGTATTGGATGCAAGAAAGAATGTATAGCCATCCGGTTCGGCTCTGGCAACATAGTCTCCCGCAATAGCACCATCGGCACCAGGCCTGTTTTCAACCAAAACAGTTTGACCCAATGATGCTGTCATGGATTGCGCCAGAATTCGGGCTACTGCATCGGTAGACCCTCCGGGTGGAAATTGCAAAACGATGCGAATGGGTTTTGATGGCCAAGTCTGCGCCATGGCCCATGGTGCTGCCAAAGCGAGGCATAAAGTGACCAAACAATGAAGAAGAAGTTTTTTCATGAAAATTTGCACCACAAAGAATGGAAGGAATGACTTGAAAGCATTTTTAGATGCCGTACCTCAGAAGTCAAGGTAGCCCAACATGGGCCTAATTTTAAAAAAAATGCATTCTTAATTGAATCCGGTAAGGATACGTACTGATCAAATCATCAATCCGGTTTAGCGCCAGATTCCTTGACAATGCGCGTCCACTTCAGCACTTCTGCTTCAATAAAAGTCTTGAACTCGGCCGGACTATTACCTTCAATTATAAAACCGCGAGAGCCAAAGTAATCTTGAATCTCAGGTGATTTGAGCGTGTTGTTAATCTCCGCACTGAGCTTAGCAATGACGTCTTGTGATGTGCCTGCTGGTGCGAATAAGCCTTGCCAAGATAACGCCTCAAACCCTGGATAACCACTCGCAGAAACAGTGGGAACCTCCGGTAACATGGGGTGGCGTTTTTTTGAAGTCACGGCCAAAGCCTGAATCTTGCCTGCTTGAAGTTGCGGCATGACGACCAGGAAATCGCCAAACATTGTGTCGATTTGCCCCCCCATCAGATCGGTCAGCGCACCGGCACTTCCGCGATAGGGAATATGAACCATTGCAGTACCGGTAGACAGCTCAAACATTTCACCTGTTAAGTGCATGGAGGTTCCATTGCCTGGGGAACCGTAGCTGAAACGGCCTGGTTTGGCTTTAATCAGCGAAACAAACTCCTTTAAGTTGCTGGCCTTAACATTTGCATTCTTAACCAATACCAGTGGCGAACTTACCACCATTGAAATTGGTGAAAAGTCTTTAACTACGTTATAGGTAAGCTTCGGATAAAGTGCTGCGCTGATAGCATTGCTTCCCGTAACACCCATAAGCAGTGTATACCCATCGGGGCTCGCTTTTGCTACATAGTCCGCACCGACCGTGCCGCCTGCGCCAGCCCTGTTCTCCACAATGACTGGCTGTCCCCACGTTATTGCCAGCCTCTCGCCGATGCGACGTGCTAAAAGATCGGTACTCCCTCCGGGGGGGAATGGAACAACAATGCGAATGGGTTTTGATGGAAAAGTCTGACCCATGGCAGTCACTGCTGTCGCACACACAAAGAGGGTTGAGAATACAAGAACCCAGGCATATCGAAGTAAGCCGTGTGCATAAACAAAAGACAGTTTCATGATTTGACTCCGGTACAGATTTCTATTCATTCAGGAACGCCATTTGGGTAAGCAGGTACAGAAAATTCATTTTGCACCCCACCCTCCAGCGCCTGCAGTTTCGATTACAAGCAGGTCACCCGCTCGCCAATTCGCTCGGGCCTTTGCAGACAATGCTTCCATATACCCATTGGCGTGCTCAATACGCGCTGAGGCACACGCCCCGGGTTGCCCGCCAGCGCCGCCCTGAGGAGCAATACTGTGTCGCTCACCTCGGTAGGATATGCTACCTTCGCCCTGCATCAATCGATAAGCACGTATAACTCCGTCACCCCCTTTATGGCGGCCTTCACCTCCAGATCCCTCGCGAATGGCTACGCGCTCAACGCGCAATGGAGCTTGCAACTCAATGACTTCTGCCGGCGTATTGCGTGTGTTGCCCAAGTCTGTTGAGACACCAGAACCACCCGGCCCCCAAGGCGCGCCACCAGCAGCAGAAGCAATAATTTCTGTGAACATCCAAGAACTTCCATCTGAACGAATGCCACTCATTGAGAGTACGACCACTTCCCCTGCGTTGGGCGCAGGAACATGATACGGTCGCGCTTGGGACCATGCACCAATAAAAGAGTTTGCAAGTAGCTTGATGAGATTGGTACGGGCGTTCAAAGCAGCGGGGAACGTCGGGTCTACGATGCTGCCGGGTATCGTTTTAAGTGTGATTGGAGCAGTACTGCCTTCATTGCTAGGCGCATGCGGCGCCAGCATGCGCGCAAAGTAGCTCACCGCAGCCCAAACTGCGCCGTGTGAAGCGTTAATGGGACCTTGAGTCTGGGGGGCGCAACGCGTGAGATCTATTGTTATGGCGTCACCACTTTTACGGAGCTCAACCACTATGGGGATAAGCTGATTGGTGATTCCATCACCGTCTAGTGCATCTTCAAAATGGTAGAGACCATCAGGTGCATTCATCAACGCTTCACGTGTTGCCGCTGCGGAAGTAACGAGGATAGCTTCACAGCGATCAGAGAAGTCGTTCAATGCAACAACAGATTGCATTTCTTGAACGCCACACTCTAAAGATAACCATTGGGCGCGAAGATCGCCTTTTAAATTTTCAGGCATCCGACTGTTGGCGCAAAGGAGCCCCATGAGGCGTTCATCCAATCGATCACGGTGGTACAAACGCACTGGCGGAATGCGGATACCTTCCTGGTGAATGCTGGTGGCATGTGTTGGCACTGAACCTGGTGAAATGCCCCCCACATCTTGGTGGTGCAGTACGCAAACCGCCAATGCTTGGAGGTGGCCTTGCCGAAAGATTGGACGGAGCAAAACGAAGTCTGGCAGATGGGTGCCACCACTCCAAGGGTCGTTGGCAAGATAACCGTCACCTTCCTCCATGAATTCGATAGGAAATGCCCGGAGCAATCCTTTGACGGCTGGCGAAAGACTGCCTGATAGGAGTGGCAGTGTTCGCGCTTGCGCAATCATTCGACCATCGGGTAAAAACAATGCGGCTGCGCAATCCATCGCTTCGCGAACAACGGAAGACACAGCAGCATCCAGTATTTTTTGCTGCATGCAATTTGCAATTTTTTCTAATTGCAAGGCAAGTCGATCAGCACTATTTTTTCCACTGACTGGCGAAGTTGTCAACTCTTGCGGCACTTCGAGTCCAAGTGATTTAACCGTGGCGAGTGTGCGTTCATATTCGCCCAAGTGCGGAAAAATTTTGTTCGAGCAGGCAATACTGGCGTTTGGAAACTCAATGGCCAGCGTGCTCGCTATCTCTTGTTCATGAAAAGGATTCAAAGGCGAGAAAAGGAGACAAATCGCAATGGATTCAGGTGGACAAGGTAGTGCCCTCAGTTTTTCTATAATTTCTCTTGTATTGATGGGCTCAACTTCAAACCCCTCAGCATCTACTCGCCCAGCAGTCTCGATACGCCATTTCTGTGGCAAGCGTTCAAGCCATGGCGATGCAGGTACATGCACAGCATAGGGGTCAGCGCGGTTTTGTCGCGCAAGTGGCAGTACATCTGCAAACCCACGAGTGCAAATTAATGCGAGTCTCAAACTTAAAACCTTTCAGGACTGAAGGGTGATAAGTCCACTTGCGGTGTGCGACCAGCCACCAGATGAGCGACTTCACGACCAGTGCTAGCCCCCATACACATGCCCATGTGGCCATGACCAAAAGCTAGCCATGCGTTTTCTGCCCCGCGGACGCGTCCAATAACCGGCAAACTGTCCGGCAGACAAGGCCTGTGCCCCATCCACTGAGTGAATGCTGAGGTATTTAAGTGTGGGAAGAGTTCTCGGCCCTGTTGGAGTAAGGTTTGCGCACGTGCGTAATTGGGTAAAGCCTTGAGCCCGGCAAACTCCACAGTTCCTGCGAGTCGCAAACCCATAGCCATGGGGTTAACCATTAAATTATTCTCCGATGCCATCACAGTGTGTCGCAGCATGAGGTTCGAGCTTGTCACCGTAACATGGTAACCACGTTGGGTCTCCAAAGGTACGCGAGTGCCCAGTTGATCTGCCAAGTGACCGGACCACGCGCCTGCAGCCAGCACGACACCATCTATCGGAATTTTTTGATGATCCTCAGTGAGAAGTGAATGCACCTGATCGCCTTGACGATCAAACCCAGTGACCCGAAGCCGCACTTGACTTGCACCATCTGCAATGCACTGAGAATGTATCGCCTTGACAAGCGCAGAGGGGTCGGGTGTCGATCCGTTTTCCGGTGCAAGGATGCCAAACCGGAAACGACCCTTTAAGTCAGGTTCAAGGTCCTCTAGTTCTTCGCGCTCAATATCTATAAGTTCAACGCCCAAGGACTTGCGCAGGTTCATTCCCCATGTCCATTTCTTTGCGGCATCGCGCGAAGAGTAAACATAGAGGCAACCCGTTTTCCGAAGAAGTTGCTTCGCGTTTGCATGCTCTAAAAGTGGCGCGTAGCAATCAAAAATAGGCTCGAGCAGGTTGCGCAGCGCACGAGCGATGCGCGTCACTTCTTCATGCGAGGAATGCCTCAACATACTCACCAGCCAAGGTAAAACTACTGGGGCGTAACGCCAACGTACGGCAAGAGGTCCCAACGGGTCCAAAAGCCATTGGGGTACACGCCTCCACATGCCCGGCATACCCACGGGCAAACATGCACTTGGAGAGAGCGAACCAGCGTTCCCAAAAGAGCAAGATTCTCCTGGTTCAAGTGGATCAAAAAACGTGACTCGATGTCCATCACGCTGCAGCCATGCTGCTGTGCAGGTGCCAACGATACCGGTTCCTATGACTGCAATGTGCATGGGCTATTTTCCAATCAGTTCCGGTCAGTTTTATCTTGGGTATTTGGTGTTCCCATTGCCCAAGTTAATTTTAAAATACCCTTTAATTTCAACTCTTCAACTGGGAAGTCAATGGCAAGTGCTCACGAAGTACCGCAATTGGCGCCCACAATGCAATTTAAACCGCCGTTTGCCCAGGCAGTTGGCGCGTCACAGGATGCGAACTCGATAGGCCGCCATCTACTGCAATCGCCTGACCGTTGACATAGCTAGACTGACGGCTCGCCAAAAACAAGGCGACTTGCGCAAGCTCTTGGGGTTGGCCTGCGCGACGCAATGGGTTCAGACGCCCCAGTTTATGGCTGACACCTTTGTCCTTGGCATAGTCAAAGGTAGGTTTTGTCATGCCAGTTTCTGTCAGTCCTGGGCACAAAGCATTGACGCGAACCCCCGACTCGCTCAACTGCTGTGCGGAGACCATCACCAAGTTAATCACGCCGGCCTTACTGGCCGAGTAAGGGGCTCCGCCTGCACCGGAGCGAATACCAGCAACCGACGCTGTGCACACAATGGAGCCGCCCTGCCCTGCATCCACCATGGCTTGGCCCGCATGCTTGATCATCAACCAGGGGCCAATCAAGTTGACCCGCAAGACTTCACTCCACAACTCGGGCGTGGAGTCGAACACACTGGCCCTGCCACCAGAAATACCAGCATTAGCAAACGCTACATCAAGCCGGCCAAAATGTGAATATGCTGCAGCGACAAGTGACATCACGTCAGCCTCGATACCTGCATCCATTTGCATGGCCACGGCGTGGCCGCCAGAGTCTTGAACCGATTTGGCAGTTGCTTGCACAGCTTCGGTCTTATCGCCCAAGATGAGTCGAGCGCCATGTTCAGCAAACAAGAGGGCTGTCGCACGACCGATGCCTGAACCCGCGCCGGTGATGATGGCCACTTGGCCTTCAAGTTGAGCAGTCATGTCATTCTTTCAGGTTAAAGCAGCGTAACGTTCCAAGTGGTGATCAGCGTCACCCAATTGCTGCGCAATCATGGTCAAACGGCGAAAAGTATGCGAGACCTTGAGTTCCTCGGTCATGCCCATGCCGCCGTGCAGCTGGACCGACTCTTGGCTGACTTGGCGTGCGGCATCAGCGATTTTGATTTTGGCAGCAGAAACAGCTCGCGCACGCTCCTTTGCATCGGTTGTACCGTCCACTTTGCTTGCGGCCAAAATAGCCATCGAACGGGCTTGCTCCGTACTGATGTACATCTCCACCATGCGGTGTTGCAAAACTTGAAACGATGCAATCGGAACCCCAAACTGTTTGCGTTGTTTCATGTAATCCAAGGTGGCATCATTGGCGCTCTTCATGGCACCAATGGCTTCAGCGCAAAGTAAGGCCGTGGCAAAGTCAGCGGCCTCTTCAATGAAAGGCAAGGCAGCGCCATCATCACCTAGGAGCGCATCAGCACCCAGCGATACATTGGTCAATGTGACATCCGCGACGCGAAACCCATCTACCGTGCGACTCGGATTGAGCGCGACTCCTGCAGCTTGGGCATCCACAATAAACAGACTGACACCCGCAGGCGTGAAGGCTGAAACAACCAGCTTATGCGCTGAAGCAGCCCCCGTGACCATACTTTTTTGACCATTGAGCACCCAGCCAGTTGAACTGGCTTTGGCCAAGGTCACTTGAGGTGCCAAAGCATAACGTCGTCCTGGCTCCAGGCTGGCAAACGCTAATCGCGCCGATCCATCGATCAAACCCGGCAACAAAGCCGCGCGCTGGGCATCAGAACCCAAGCGCGAAACGAGGCGGCCAGCCAACGCAACATTGTCCAAGAAGGGCTCAACAACGAGCGCCTCGCCCATGGCCTCCATCACGGCCATCAAGTCCATCGCACCGCCACCAAAACCATCGTCAGCCTCAGACAGTGTCATGGCTGTCAAGCCCATTTCGGCGAAAGTCTGCCAAACAGCCTCGCTGACACCTGAATCAGAATGAACGATGGCTTTACGTTTGTCAAAAGTGTATTCGTTAGCAAGGTATTTGCTAACCGAGTCGGCCAATTGCTGTTGCTCGGGAGTGAGATCAAAGTTCATAATTTTTTCCTCACAGACCCAGGGTCATTTTGGCAATGATGTTGCGCTGAATTTCGTTGGAACCGGCATAAATGCTGGCCTTGCGGAAATTGAAGTAACGGGGCGCCAAGCGCGAAGTGAAATGATCAATCGAACCATTGTCAACAGCCTTGAATGGCTGCGCATTTGGACCTGCAGCCTGCATCGCCAACTCGGTGATCATTTGCTGAACTTCGGTGCCACGGATCTTGAGCATCGACACATCAGCGCCCGGGGGCTGGCCAGTGCGTCGCATTTGATCCAAAAAGCGCATGGACGTAATTTCCAAAGCATCCAGTTCAATTTCGACACGCGATAACTTGTCTTTGAAGCGTACATCCTCTAGCAGGGGTTTGCCGTTTTTGAGTTCACGTCCGGCCAAAGCCCGAAGAGCGGCCAACTCACGCCGACTGCCGCCCACACTGCCGGAACCCATTCTTTCATGGCCAAGCAAATACTTGGCAACAGTCCATCCCTTGTTTTCTTCGAAAACCAAATTCTGCGCAGGCACTTTAACGTTGTCGAAGAAAATCTCATTCACCTCATGACCCCCGTCCATCAGAATCAGAGGACGAACCGTGATGCCTGGTGTTTTCATGTCCATCAAAATGAAGCTGATACCTTCTTGACGTTTTTCGACTTGGCTGTCGGTCCGAACCAAGCAAAAAATCCAGTCGCCATAGTGCCCCAGCGTTGTCCAAATTTTTTGTCCATTGATCACGTAGTGGTCACCAACGCGTTCTGCACGCGTTTTAACTGCCGCCAAATCAGAACCTGCGCCGGGCTCTGAATAGCCTTGCACCCAAAAATCATCGCCTTCGCGAATACGGGGCAGGAATTGGTCTTTTTGGGCCGGCGTGCCAAACTTTAAAAGGACTGAAGCACACATGGCAGGGCCAAACGGCGGTAGTCCAGGCGCACCTGCCAAGGCAAATTCTTCGTCATAAATATAGCGCTGGGTAATGTTCCAACCAGTGCCTCCCCATTCCTGTGGCCAATGCGGTACAGACCAGCCCTTGGCGGCCAATATTTTGTGCCAACGCAGGTAGTCCTCCTTGGAGAGAGCGCGGTAACTTTGAACTTTTTCACGAATGTCAGCAGGCAAATTGCCCGCAATCCATTCTCGAACTTCACTTCTAAAACTCTGCTCTTCGCTTGAATAATTGAGGTCCATACTTTGATCCTTGACGATAGTGCTTCCTATTCTGGACCGCTATCAAAGCGATGGCAGTCTGAATGGCGACAGGTTTAACCCGCAAAGTTCTTAAAGGGACTACAGCAACATGGTCAACGACCCTTTTGAAACCAACCAATGGATCGTCTGGGGTTGAGCTCCAAAAAGAAAAGGCGACGAGGTTGAACCTGGTCGCCTTTTTTTGAAAGAAGAGAATTACTTCTTCTTGTTCACTGCAGCCTTGAAGGCAGCACCCGCAGAGAATTTAGGCACAGTTGCTGCAGCAATTTTCAAAGGCTCGCCAGTGCGTGGGTTCTTGCCTTTGCGTGCAGCGCGTTTAGCAGCTTTAAACGTTCCAAAGCCGATCAACTGAACGTCTTGCTTCTTGGCAACAGTCTTGGTGATGATCTCAACCAAGGCGTTCAATGCACGGCCTGCTGCCGCTTTGCTCATGTCGGTTTCTTTAACCAATGCTTCAATCAATTCACTCTTGTTCATGGTGGTTCTCCTTGTCAATGAACTGGGCTGATTTTGTCACAGATAGACTCAAGCCTGCTGGTAGTTTATGACAATCAAGTCATTTTTTTTCAAAAAAGGATGCTGATAAACCCTTATTCGGCAAGGCTCGGGCTGCATTCAGCAAAAAATGTTGACAAAAGTAAAAAAAGAAATCATCTACAACGATCCGTAACCTTTCACCTATTCAAGATTGTCAGATTGACAGTAAACGAACCGCAGGATCAATTCAATTTGATGTTCGCTTGGCGGATTACCTTCGCCCACTTTTGACTCTCACTTCGGATGTAAGCTTCAAAATTCTCAATACTGGAAGGCGTTGGCTCCATTCCACTTTGCCGCATTTGGTTTTTGATTCCTTCATCATTCAGCGCAGCGCTGAACTCTGCATTCAAACGTTGCACGATGGATTGAGGGGTTCCCGCTGGTGCCACGAGCCCAAACCAACCTGTGGAGTCATATCCCGAAAGCCCAGACTCCGAGAAGGTAGGAACATCCGGCAAGTTGCTCAAGCGCTTGAGACTGGTCACACCAAACGCTTTGAGCTTGCCCGCTTTGATGTGCGGCAAAGCTGCTGCGAGGTCAGTCATTGATAACTGTATTTGCCCAGACAAAGCATCCATTGCTGCAGGCCCTGATCCGCGATAGGGCACTTCAATTAACTTCACATCGGCCATCTGAATAAATAAGGCGGTCGACAAATGCATGGCGGTGCCATTTCCGCCATGCCCGATGGAGATCTTACCGGGCTGAGATTTGGCCAAGGCCACCACCTGCTGCAAAGTTTCGGCTGGCACCGATGGGTGCCCGACAAGAACAAAAGGTATCGAAGCGAGCATGGTGATGGGCATGAAATCCTTGGCCACATCGAAAGGCATTTGAGGGTAGAGACTGGCATTGGCGGTCAAAGCGCCGGCAGCGCCAATGCCTAGTAAGTAGCCATCAGGAGGTGATTTGGCCACCGCTGTCAGCCCGATGTTGCCGCCGGCACCGGGCCGATTGTCCAGCACCAATGGCTGTCCGAGTTTCTCATTCAAGCGGGGGGATAGCATGCGGACCATGGTGTCGGTACTGCCCCCAGGCGGAAAGGTCACGACGATGCGAATGGGTTTAACTGGGTAATCTCCCGACTGGGCAAAAACGCGCGCGCACATTCCAAAACCGAGCGGCAAGATGAGCAGACCTAATGCGAAACGTCGAATGAGAGTATTCATAAGTGTCCAGTTGAATTCTAAAAATGGCAACGGGCAACAACCATGCAGTCCGTCCATTTACATTTTCAATCAATTTCCAATCGCATGCACCGGCATAGGTTGTACGATCTTTTCAATCCTATTGAAATCCATGCGCCATGAAATCAAACCAAGTCTTAAAGTTGGCCAGTCTTTTTATAACTCTGATGCTATGGGTGGGGGTTGCCCATGCTCAGCGCATGTATGACAGTTCAGGGCGAACAGTAGGACGCATAGAGGCCGAACGTTACTACGACAGCTCAGGCCGCACGATCGGCCGCGTGGAAGGCGGGACCGTTTACGACAGCTCTGGCCGTCAGCTCGGTCGATTTGAAGGGGATCGGGTCTACAACGCCTCAGGCAGCCAGATCGGCCGCGTTGACGGGGACAGGCTTTACAGTGCTTCAGGATCACTCATGGGCCGCCTGGATGGTGAACGCATTTATGATGCATCAGGACGTCACATAGGTCGCGCAGAAGGCCTACGCCGCATGCAAATGATTGTTTACTTTTATTTTTTCATGTAAGTGTGTATCCTCAAACCCTCACTAAAGGACTACTGATGATCAGCCAAGATATTGTTGAATGGGGCAAGCCACTGCAGCAAGCCCTGCGCGAAACACCCTCCCCCCAAGGCACAGAGGTATTGGTCAAGGTCAAATTTTGCGGCGTGTGCCATTCGGATGTACACATCCGTGATGGTTATTTTGATCTTGGCGGTGGTCGTAAATTCCAGATGGCTGATCGGGGCATGAAGTTACCCGTCACCATGGGGCATGAGCCTTATGGCACCGTTCTTTCAGGCGGCCCCCAAGCCGGTGCGCTGCCTATTGGCGAAGATCGTTTGGTCTACCCGTGGACCGGATGCGGCAAATGCGACCGCTGTGCTGAAGGTATCGATAATTGGTGCCCAGCCCCTCGGTACATAGGAATCCAAACTTCGGGGGGGTATGCCGACCATGTTCTGGTACCTCATTCTCGCTACCTGATCGATTCAACGGGCATTGACCCGAGCTTCGCCCCTATATTGGCGTGTTCCGGGCTGACCACATACAGCGCTGCGCGCAAACTCATGCCTTGCAAACCCAGTGACTGGATTGTCATCATGGGGGCTGGCGGACTGGGTCTGATGGCCATTGCCATGCTCAAAGCCATGGGGCATGAAAACATTGCAGTGTGCGAGATCGATGAATCCAAATGGTCCACCGCACGCGACATGGGGGCCAAGGAAACCTTCAACCCCTTGGCAGAAGATAGCTTACCTAAAATTCAAGCCTTGCAAGGTGGTGTCTGCGGCGTTATCGATCTGGTCGGAGCACAAAACACGGCCAATTTGGGTATTGCTTGCCTGCGTAAAGGCGGCCGTTATGTGGTGGTCGGCTTGTACGGCGGTGAAATTCCTTTGTCTCTTGTGACTATGGCACAACGCGCCATTACGATTCAAGGATCTTACGTGGGCTCGCTCCAGGAGCTGCGCGAGGTGGTGGCCTTGGCGCAATCGGGCAAACTCAAATCCATACCGATTGCCACTTGCTCGATGGACGAAATCTCGGGTGTACTGGACAGACTGAAAGCCGGAACCGTGCTGGGACGGGTGGTTGCTAAGATCTGACAGGAACAGTTAACCTAACTTGCTTTGCAGGGGTCTAGTGCTTTGATAATCTCAAAGCCAATGGCCCCAGCATCACGCCCGCTGCCAGCACGCCAAATGCGGCCAGCCATGCTTGTGGATCTTGAGCCCCCCCCTGGGAATCGAGCGCCAACCCGACCATCCAGCCCGAGAGGGCTGAGAGTCCAAACCCCACGGTGGAGTGCATGGCCAGGGTTAAACCTTTGAACTGAGGTTGTGCATGCGACATCATCCCGGCAGTCAGTGATCCCGAGTCTGCGGGCACTGTAATGGCGTAAAAAAGGATCAGCACCAGCAACACCCAGGCAGAGCCACCTGCCCACCATCCAACAGACAATGCTGTCAGAGCTGAGATCACCTGAATCCAGGTAATGGCGCGTTGTCGTCCGTAACGCAAAGACAACTCATTTCCAATGATGCTCGCCGGCATGGCCAGCAAGGAGGCCCAAAAACTCACTGTCACGGGCTCCGGCAATGAGCCGCCCTGATGGCGTGCAATCACAAAAGTCCAAAACGCTACAAGCCAGGTCCGAAAGCCATACAACTCGAAACAATGTGCGCCATAACTCAAGATATAGGCCATCGCAGGACGATTGCGCAAAACAGGACGAACATCGAGCAAGTGCCCGCCTGTTGGCACAGGCTGAACGGGAATCATTTTCCAAGCGACAAAGGCCATGATCAGAGGGCCTAATCCCGTGATGCCGAAGGACCATCGCCATCCCCAGGCATCGGCGACGAGTTGAGAGACCAAAAACGAAAAGCCCACACCCATGGAGTAACTAGAGGTATACAGAGTGATACTGCGTGAAGTGTCCTCAGCTTGTAACCTATCGGTTAAAGCACGCAAACCAGGCATATAAGCACCCGCGAAACTGGCGCCTGCCAAGGCCCAACAGACCATTCCCGTCAACCAACTCGTGGCCAATACCGCAAAGGCCAGCGTGCTCAGTGCACTGCACAAGGAGCCCATCAGCAGAATACGCCGGGCATCGTAGCGGTCAGTCAAGGCGCTCAATATAGGAACGGCAGCCATATACCCGGCGGCATAAGCTGCAGCAAGCAAGCCTGCTTGCGAGTTGGTCATGCCCCATAAAGGCATCAGGTGCTGGACCATCACCGCGGGTACAACCACGTGAGGCAACAAATTGCCTACTTGCCCGATACACATGGCCCAGACCAACGCCTTGCCTTGCAATGGATTCACCATCGACGTCTACCAAGCCGCATCCAAAATACGCCGGACATCTTCTGGGCCATGTATTTTTCGAGGATTACTGTGAATCAAACGATCATGCATTGAGTTTTTTGCAATCAAGTCCAACATTTCCGGTTTAACACCCACTTCACGCAGGGTGCTTGGCAAACCCAGTTGCGCCACCAACTCCGACAGAACATCACACGCTGGTTTTTGGGGATCACCCAAGGCTTCACTGACCAGCCTTTGTTGTACTTCGTTGACACTTTGGTTAAATCGCAAAACATGCGGCAACATGACACAGGATGTATAGCCATGCGGAACCCCCGCAGTGCCTCCCAAGACATGTCCAATTCCGTGGCTGGCGCCCTTTTGGACTCCAGCGCTGGAGCCAATAATGGACATCCAAGCACCCAATTGGCAATCAAGTCGAGCCTCCAAATTGGAGGGGTCTTTTTTAACAGCGCGCAGGCCTCTGCCAAGTAAGCGCAGGGCCTGAAATGAGGTGGCTTCCGAAATGGGTTGGGTGTTGATCGAGCACAAATCCTCAACAGCGTGATCCACGGCACGAATCCCAGTAGAGAGCCAAAGCCATTCAGGTGTGTGCAAAGTCAATGCGGGGTCCAAAATCACCGATCGTGGAGACGCTTTGGGGTGCAAGAAATTCTCTTTCATCCCTTTGACCGTATCCGTGCACCCCGCCAGGGCGCTGAATTCTCCAGCCGAAAGGGTTGTCGAAATCACAGAACAAGGGACAGTGGGCGCATGAAACTGTGGCCGCTCAATGCGCCCATCAGCATGCACCTTGGTGGCCAATCGGTCCAAGTCTTGTGCCGACTCGATACCGTTGCTCATACAGAGCGTGACCATTTTTCCGGCATCTGTGATCGAGCCACCCCCCAAGGTTAGGATCAAATCGGCATGTCCAAGCTTTGCTTCCTGCGCGGCCTTGACAACAGCGATGCGAGGCGTGTGGGCGGGCATTTCATTAAAGAGGCCCACACACCGTGTTCCCAGAACGGCTTTAAGTTGATTGACCACATCAGTTTGGCGAAACAGGCTGCCGCTGGCCAGGACGTAAACACGCTTTGCGCCCACAGTTTCAAGCTCGGTCGATATCGCCTGCTCAAAGGGCGTTCCAAAAATGATCCTCTGTGTATTGGGATAACTGTAGATGCCTGAACGCATGTTGTGCCTTGTCAAAATTTGGGGATTGAAAATCCTTCGTCATCATCGCGTAATCACCCCTAACCGGAGTCACCTAGTTGTCTCTTGATTCCTTGACATCTAAAAAGGAAGTATCAAGATAGGACAACTTCAATTTCAGCGGCGAAAGTAAATACATGCATGATTTTGTTTTTCCTGCGGTGACCTTGCCAGAGAGTGCGAGATTGCTCAGACAGCAAGTGCGAGAATTCCTCAAAAAAGAGAGGGATGCGGGCACATTCACCCCTCGTAAAAATTCTTGGTCCGATGGCGACGCCGATTTCAGTCGCAAGTGTGGACAAGCGGGCTACATTGGCATGATTTGGCCCAAAAAATATGGTGGTCAGGAGCGAACCGCTCTCGACCGCTATGTGATGACAGAAGAAATGCTGGCTGGTGGAGCGCCCGTAGGTTCACATTGGGTGGCCGACCGGCAAAGTGGCAACCAAATCTTGCGGCATGGCAGCGAGCGTGCCCGTCAATTGATTTTGCCCAAAATTGCAGCAGGCGAATGCTTCTTTGCCATTGGCATGAGTGAGCCTGACTCAGGATCGGACTTGGCCGCTGTGAGAACCAAAGCCGTCAAGGCTGAAGGGGGTTGGAAGATTTCAGGCACCAAAGTCTGGACAAGCAGTGCCCACAGAGCACATTACTTGATCGCTTTGGCGCGCACAGCGCCCAAAGAAGAGGACCGCCATGCGGGCATGACGCAATTCATTGTGGACCTGAAGTCGCCAGGCCTGAAGTTGAGCCCGATCCTGAACATCTATGGCGCACACGACTGGAATGAAGTCGTTTTTGATGAATGCTTTGTGCCTGATGACATGGTCATCGGCGAAGTCGGTGGTGGATGGAACATGGTAACCGGTGAGTTGGCTTTCGAGCGCTCCGGTCCTGACCGCTTCCTGAGCACTTACCAACTGCTGCTGGCATCCATGGAGCAATTGGGTGAAAAGCCAGATGCACGTGCAGTCAATGAGATTGGACGCTTTGTGGCGCATTTGACCACTTTGCGCCGCATGTCGACTTCGGTGGCAGGCATGCTCACCAAGGGAGAAAAACCCATTCTGGAAGCAGCCCTTGTGAAAGACATCGGCACCGCATTTGAAAGAGAAATTCCCGAAATTTTCCGTCAACTGATCCCCTCAGAACCTTTAATGGATGACGAAAGTAACGAGTTTGCTGCCTTGCTGGGAATGTCTACGCTGAAGGCACCTGGCTTCACTATACGAGGGGGTACGCGAGAGATTTTGCGCGGAATGATTGCCAAAGGATTGGGGCTGAGATGAGTGATATTCGAGACGATCTGGAAAAAACAGTTGACCGCATTTGTGAAGCGCATTGCCTCAAAGAGGTCTTCATGACGAGCGAGGCGGGTGTTTGGCCTAAAGGACTTTGGCAAGCCTTGGAAGAGGTTGGACTGCCGCAAGCTTGCTTGACTGAAGCGCAGGGCGGCAGTGGCCTTTCCTTTGAGGAGGCACTGTTTGTATTGCGGCGCAGTGCTTACCATGCCGCACCCGTTCCCATGGCTGAGACTTTTTTAGCTGGACGTTTATTGTCCGCCGCAGGTCTTCAGGTGCCAGGCGGTGTTTTATCCGTGAGCGTTTCCCATGCCAAGGACAATTTAGAACTCCAAGGAAGTCAGAGCTCTCCCACCCTTTCGGGTCATGCTCACCGAGTACCTTGGGGCTTGTCCTGTGACCATTTGGCCGTGGTCGCTCAACGCGATGGTCAGCAATTTGTCGTGTTGCTGGCGCGCGAAGCACTTGCCCACAGTGCTTCGGAATCGGTCAAAAATTTAGCAGGCGAGCCCAGGGTCCAATTTGATTTTGCAAATACCCCTGTCATTGCATTTGCGCCCTTGGCGAATGCCAGTGAACGTCTGCTGAGCGAAGGTGCCTTGATGCGCTCAGTGCAAATCGCCGGCGCATTGCAGCGTTCTTTAGAGTACTCCATACAGTACGCCAATGATCGCGTTCAATTTGGGCGGCCCATTGGTAAATTCCAGGCTGTGCAACACATGCTCGCAGTTTTGGCGGGCCATGTGGCTACGTCAGCAGCCGCCGCTGACGCAGCTATTGAGTTATCGGGTGATGCACCAGAACAGTTTTTCATTGCTGTTGCCAAATCTCGGGCTGGCGAGGCGGCAGGTAAAGGCGCAGAAATAGCGCACCAAGTCCATGGCGCCATGGGCTTTACCCGCGAGCACAACTTGCACCATCTGACACGCAGGCTTTGGGCTTGGCGAGATGAGTTTGGCAACGAAACCCTTTGGCAAACCCGCATTGGGGAGATGGCTCTTCAGCAGGGCCCTGACAAGCTCTGGCCCTTCCTTACCAGTTTGTAATTTGCAACCGATTCAGGAGAATAGAGATGCTCAAACGAAACCTTATTACCACCGGCTCATTGTTGTTGGGAATGGTCTTTTCAGGCCTGACATTAGCGCAAGACAAAGAATTTCCGAACCGACCTTTGCGAATTTTCGTTCCTTTTACAGCGGGCAGTGGCTCCGACACTTCAGCTCGGTTTTTTGGGGACAAAATGGCCAAACTGTTAGGCCAGTCTGCATCGGTAGAGAATAAACCCGGTGCAAGTGGCATCATTTCAGTGCAAGCTTTACTGGCACTTCCAGCCGATGGGCATGCCATCTTGTTGGCCAGTAATTCACCGATATCCGTTAACCCCATCAGCATTAAGAATCTGCCCTACAACCCGATGACAGATCTCACGCCCTTGGCTGGACTGTCTCGTAACATGAACGTCTGGGTTGTGAATGGCAACTCCAAATTGAACAGTTTGAAAGACGTGGTTGAATACGCTAAAAAGAACCCCAACAAGCCTCTAAGCTTGGCTAATTATTCGGCAGGCTATCGCTTGGCCGGTGAATGGTTTTCCAGCATGTCCAATGTCAAGTTCAATCACATCTCCTACAAAGGCGGGGCGCAAATTTTCACTGACCTCATGGGTGATCAGCTGGACATTGGCATTGCAGATTTAGGGGGTGCGGCCTCATTGATTAAGGCAGGAAAACTCAAAGCGATTGTAGTTTCAGGTGAAAAAAGGCATCCCGATTTCCCCAATGTGCCCAACTTCATTGACAGCGGCTATCCGGAGTACGTGAACTATTCATGGACTTCGTTCTATGTCAAGGCGGGCACGCCAGAAGCCATCAAGAAAAAACTCATTGATGCACTTTTGAAAGTACGCGACTCCAAGGAAGGGGCTGACTTCAATACCGCGTCTGGCGCAGACAGCATGCCCTTTTTTGGGGAGAGTATGCAAAAGTTCCAGCAAGACGAGTTGGAGCGTTTTACGCGCATTGCCAAAATGGCGGGGATGCAACCTGAATGACAGACACTCGCATGAGTATGTACCGGTCTGACTTGCTCTCAGGCAAACGCATTCTGATCACGGGTGGTGGAACGGGTTTAGGAAAAAGTATCGGCAAACGCTATGTGGAGTTGGGCGCTGATTTGGTGATCTGCGGCCGAAGACGAGAAGTGCTTGAACAGACCGCTAAAGAGTTCAAAGACACATTGGGAGTGAGCATTGAGACCCATGTCTGTGATGTGCGTGATGCCAAAGCCGTTAAGTCCATGATGGACGCGATTTGGGCCACAGGACCACTGGATGTATTACTCAATAATGCGGCTGGTAATTTTTTAGCAAGGACAGAACGATTGTCTACACGCGCCTTTGATGCGGTCGTAGACATTGTGCTCAAAGGATCAGCTTATTGCACCATGGATGTGGGGCGCCGTTGGATTGAAGCGGGCCACAAAGGCACCGTGATGCAGATACTGACACAGTCAGCCATGACGGGCATGCCCTTTACCGTCCCTTCAGCCATGGCCAAAGCCGGTGCATTGGCCATGATTCGCAGCTTGGCTGTGGAATGGGGGCCTTATGGTATCCGTACCGTTGGCGTTGTACCTGGGCCTTTCCCTACAGAGGGTGCGTGGTCCAGATTGATGCCAAAAGAACGAATTGGGGAAGCACCTATTGAACAGGGCGTCGCTTTACGCCGCGTTGGCGAACACCATGAATTGGCTGACTTGTGTGTTTATTTGATTTCTGAAAGCGCTGCATTCATTACAGGTGAAGCGGTCGTCATAGATGGCGGTCGTTGGCTGCAAGGCACAGCCGGGCCATCGGCTTACAACATGCAGCAGTGGCCAGATAGCACATGGGAAAGCCTCAAACCTAAGAAATCAAAAGAATGAACAAAACCATGGACTTGTCGAATGGACCCCTGACCGGCATTCGAATTTTGGATCTGACTTCAGTGGTTTTGGGTCCATTGGCCACCCAAATTCTGGGGGACTATGGTGCGGAGATCATTAAAGTTGAAAGTCTAGAGGGAGACCTGATGCGCTCCAATGGTGTCAATCTTTCTCCCAGCATGAGTTCGATTTTTCTATCAATCAACAGAAATAAACAGTCGCTTGCCATAGACCTCAAGACCGAAGCAGGTAAGGAAATATTGCGGCAATTGATTCCCCGCGTTGACGCAGTGGTGCACAACATGCGTGTTTCTGCGATTGACAAGCTCGGCTTTGGATATGAAGCGGTTGTCAAACTCAATCCGCAAATAGTGTATTGCGCGGCTACGGGTTTTGACCAGGACGGCCCAGACAAAGACCGCCCTGCATTTGACGACATCATTCAAGCAGCCTGTGGTTTGGCCAGCGTGAACAGTATTGGGAAATCGCGCCCTGACTACATCTCTACTTTGGTCGCTGACAAAACCACCGGCATGGCACTGGTCAACGCCGTGCTGGCAGCATTATTGGCAAAAGAGCGCAGTGGCCAAGGCCAGTATGTCGAAGTGCCCATGCTCGAAACCATGGTGGCATTTACCTTGGTTGAGCACATGGGCGGATTGACGCGCAACCCCGCAACACAGAAAGCAGGTTATAGCCGCGTTTTGTCCGGAGGTCGCCAGCCCAGTCCGACGAGAGATGGCTTCATTGCCATGCTGCCTTACACGAACCACCATTGGGAAAGTTTTTTCCGGGATGCAGGGCAAGAGGCTCTGGGCAAAGAGCTGGGCGTGACCAATCGCGTCACACGCAACGCCAACATTCAAGGTCTGTATGCCGCTTTACACAACATAACGGCCACCAAAACAACGGCTGAATGGATCGAAATATGCGATCGGCTGGACATACCCGCCACCCCCATTTACACCATGGAGGAGTTGCCTTCACATCCGCAACTTCAAGCCGTTCAGTTGTTTGAAGACGATGTCCATCCTGATGTTGGCGCTATTCGGTATGTTCGCCCACCCGTCAAATTTTATAAAACACCGGCCAAGGTTCGCCATCAAGCACGTCGCTTAGGCCAAGACACCGAGTCGATACTGACCGACCTGGGGTATAGCCAAAACCAGATTGAATCACTCGTGAATCAACGCGCTATTGTCAATGGCAAATAACAATTTATCTCCAATCCATTTGAAACAGGAATCTAATTCATGAGCACCGCATCCGATTTGAAAATCACACATGAAGGCCATGTGACCCTCGTTGAAATTTGCCGTCCACCCCATAATTTTTTCGACTTTGAGTTGATCCAGCAAATTGCCAGCGCCTTTGAGGACTTGGACAAAAATCCCAACTGCAGGGCTATTGTGCTGGCCTCTGAAGGCACCGCATTTTGCGCCGGTGCAAATTTCAACAGCCCGAACGACAAAATTAGTCGCCCTGAAAATCCAGGTACCAACCCTCTGTATTTCGAAGCAATTCGAATTTTTTCTTGCAAGAAACCGATTGTTGCAGCTATACAAGGCGCGGCTGTTGGAGGCGGCCTGGGCTTGGCTTTGGTGGCAGATTTCCGTGTCACGTGTCCAGAAGGAAGATTCACAGCCAATTTCAACCGATTGGGATTTCACCCCGGGTTTGGTTTGTCTGTGACACTGCCTCGCTTGGTGGGCATCCAAAAAGCCAATTTGCTCTTTTTCACGGGTCGACGCATCAATGGCCAAGAAGCATTAGACATGGGGCTCGCGGATATGCTGGTTGCTCAATCCGACGTCCGAGCACAAGCCATGAAGCTTGCTCAAGAAATCGCTGTCTCTGCACCGCTTTCTGTTCAATCCACACGCGCTACGCTGCGCCAAGGCTTGGTTGAACAACTGCAACAAGCCGTTGCCCATGAAAGTGTGGAACAAAACTGGCAATTCAAAACTGAAGACTTCAAGGAAGGGGTTAAAGCCATGACAGAGCGCCGGGAACCTAAATTTCAAGCCAATTAAGTCTGTTAAAACCCATTGAGCAATGGGTCAAAGGCGGATGTTTCAACTCTAAAGATTTTCTAAATATGTATGACTTGATCATTCGCAATGCGCAGGTATATGACGGCACAGGACTTCCTCCTGTGCTTACCGATGTGGCTGTATCTAATGGACGCATAGCGCATATCGGACACAGCACAGAAACTGCGCATGAAACCATCGACGCTCAGGGTTTGGCCCTGATGCCGGGTATTGTGGATTTGCACACCCACTATGACGCGCAAGTTACTTGGGACCGCACCATGTCACCCTCACCGGCTCTGGGTGTTACAACGGCCGTCATCGGCAATTGCGGATTTGGCATAGCGCCCTGCCCTGCGCCTTTGCGAGAGACCATGTTGAAAAATCTCTCGGTAGTAGAAGGCATGGATTTGAACTCCTTGCTTACCGGGGTAAATTGGGAGTTCGAATCCTTTGGTCAATACATGGATCAGTTGCGGCGTATTGGCCCTTATATCAACACGGCTGTCTTTGCAGGTCACTCGGTCATTCGTACCGCGGTGATGGGTGCAGACGGATCACGCAATGCCGAGCCCACGCCCGACCAACTGCACGACATGCAAAACATGGTGCGTGATGCCATGGACCATGGGGCCATTGGCTTTGCTTCGTCATTCTCACCCAACCACAGTGGCTATGGCGGCATTCCAATGCCATCAACCATAGCCTCAGAGGGTGAGCTGCGTGCCTTGACGTCTGTACTGGGGGAGCAAAAAAAAGGCGTCTTCATGATGGCCACGGGGACACGGGGTAGCCCCGACATCATGGAATCTATCGTTGAGGATACGGGGCGTCCCGCTTACATCTCTACCGTACTGACCATGTACAACGAAGGCAATCCTTCACTGGGTGCCACCTATTACGAGCGGTGCGCACAGGCTTTGGCGAGAGGTCATGAACTCTATATTTTGACCAGCTGCCAGCCACTGTCTTTTGATTTCAGTCTGACAGATCCTTACGTTCTTCTCAGTCATTCTGCTTTTGATGCGGTTAAAAATTCAACCGCCGACTCACTGCCAGGTATTTACCGCTCAGCCGAGTTCCGTGAGACTTTTCGTAAAAACCTGAAACAACCTAAAGAAGGTATTTTGTTTTTAGGAAACTGGCGACATATAGAGGTCGGACAAACAGTTCGGCCCGAAAACCATACGCTGGAAGGCGTGAGCATTCAGGCCCTGGCAGATCAAAAAGGATTGGATCCGGTGGACGTTTTTCTCGATCTTGCGTTGTCCGAAGATCTTGGCACTCATTTTGTCGGCAAGTTTTTCAATAACAACGATGAGGGTGTTGCGCCCTCTCTTAAACACCCCGCAAGCGTGATCACTTTGTCTGACGCTGGTGCCCATTTGACCTACATGTGCGATGCAGGATTTGGTCTTTACTTTCTGTCGCATTGGGTCAGAGAGACTGGCCATTTCACATTAAGTGAAGGCATTCGCAGAATCACCAGCGAACCTGCTGACCGTTTCAGGATTCCCTATCGAGGTCGTTTGCATGTTGGTTTACCCGCTGACATGTTGCTGTTTGACCCCGCAACAGTTGGAATTTCCAAGCCTTTACCTCGACAAGACTTACCTGGAGGGGGGACAAGAATGGTCCGCACGGCTACCGGTGTGAGTGGCGTTTGGGTCAATGGGGTCAAAGTGCATGATGGTCACGACTACGTAGAACACGAGCATGGTCCAGGACAAGTGTTAGACCACTTCAACTCTTAAGGCAGATTCATGAAATTTTTTATACGGTCTGTTGCTGGGCTTTTACTGACATTGATGACCAGCATGCTCTGGGCGCAAAGTTGGCCAATCAAGCCTATACGCATGATCATTGCCTTTCCGCCTGGGGGTCCGACCGACCTGGTCTCTAGAGTTCTGGCGCAACGCCTGTCTGAGCAACTTGGACAACAAGTGATCGTAGACAACAAGCCCGGCGCGGGCGGTAACATTGCAGCTGAATTGGCAGCCAAAGCTGCCCCTGATGGTTACACCATCTTCTACAACACCTCGGCCATCGTGATCGGCCCCGCGTTGTATGGCAAGGTGAATTACGACACGCTGAAAGACTTTGCGCCCGTTCTGCTGACGGCCAGCGTCCCCATGGTGTTGGTTGTCAACCCCCAGTTGCCGGCCCGGTCGGTCAAAGAGTTCCTTGATCTGGCCAAATCGCGATCAGGGGCGCTCAATTACAGCTCATCAGGCACAGGCACCATCACCCACTTGGCCAGTGCCATGATGTCAACACAAACGGGCATTCAAACGCAGCATATCCCCTACAAAGGGAGTGCGCCGGGCTTGGTCGACCTGGTCGCAGGTCAGACTCAGTTCATGGTTGATACCATCAATACGGTGTTGCCCTATGTGCGAGACAACCGCCTGCGAGGCCTGGCGGTCACCAGCACCAAACGCTCTCCACTCTTGCCCGACTTGCCCACACTGGCTGAAGCAGGAATTGCAGGTTTTGAGGCCGCGGCTTGGCAAGGCATTGTGGTGCCCACGGGAACATCTGCAGAGATTATTCAAAAACTCAATGCCGAAGTGAACAAAGCATTGGCTCACCCCGACATACGATCACGGTTAGCGGCACAAGGGGCCGATATCCTGGGAGGGACGTCCGCTGAATACGCAGCTTACTTGCGCACCGAAATGCCGCGTTGGGCCAAAGCGGTGAAAGATTCTGGCGCTAAAGCGGAGTGATTTTATCGATTGGTTGCGCCCGACAGTTGCATGGCTTCGATCGCCTTGGGGTCCATTCCTGCCTCGCGTAACACCTGCACACTGTGTTGCCCAAGTTGTGGAGCAGGCTTTTGAACCGACAAGCCGGGCGTGCCTGAAAAAGTGCACGGCACACCAATTTCCAACATGCGTCCCTCGCTAGGATGCTCCACGTACTGCAGCATACCTACCGCCAAAAGATGGGGATCCTTGAGCAGGCTTTCTATGTCGTGCATAGGCATGCAGGGGATGTCAGCCAGATTCAATCGGTCCATCCAGTTCTGAGACGTGTCTGTCGAGATGGCCTGGGCGACCATGGCATACAGATCATTGATGTGCATTGAACGAGCACCGATATTGGCAAACCTCGGGTCTTCATTGAACAGTGCGCCTTGGCCGATCAATCCTAAAAATTTTTCCCAATGGCGATCGGTGTAAATCAAGACACACAGGTAACCATCTCGAGTTTGGTAGGGGCGTCTTTCTTTCACCAATAAACGTGCATAGCCTGTGGGCCCTAAGGGCGGATCATAAGAAGCACCCGACATATGCTCACCCAGCACATATTGCGTCAACGTCTCAAACATGGGCACTTCTACGGACTGTCCTCTACCCGTCTGGTAACGGGAGACAACGGCAGCCAATATCGCATTGCAGGCCATCAACCCCACAGTGCGGTCAGCAAGAGTCAATGGGACGTAGCGGGGCTCACCACCACTGGCCTTGCTCATCAAACTGGGCACTGCAGCCACTCCCTGAATCAAATCATCGTAAGCGGGTTTTCCTGCGTAGGGGCCCTTCTCGCTGTAACCGTAAAGTCCTGCATAAATGATTCGGGGGTTGATAGCTTTGAGTCGTTCGTAATCAATACCCAGTCGAGACATAGCTTGAGGCCGAATGTTATAGACCACCACGTCGGCCGTCTCAACCAGCTTAAAGAAGGCCTCTAGGCCTTCGGTTTTCTTAAGATTCAATACCAGACTGCGTTTGTTGCGATTGACGTGCAGAAAATTCGAACCCATCCCCGGGTTTCGCATCGGGCCAATGCCTCGAACGGTATCCCCCGTAGGGGGCTCGATTTTGATCACGTCTGCACCCATGTCCGCCATCAACTGAGTGGCATAGGGTCCCATCAAAACGCTAGACAAGTCCAGGATCCGTAATCCGCTTAAAGCACCGCTCATGTTTTACCTCTATCTCTTTGGGAATAATTGGCCAGATAGCTTAAATAACGAGTTTGAAAACCGACTTGGCGAATTAAGTCTAAGTCGGAAAGCTCACAACAGCTGCAACATAGATGACGGCCCCTATTGCTGTAAACAACTTGAATCGGTTAACCTGATAACTTGAGATACACCCGGTATGAGCTTGTGAGCACAAGTTGGCTTCACTCAAGGTGTTTCCGTTGGTTATTTTTGGGACTGTTCATTATGTATTCTTTCCAATATCAAAAAGCACTGACGGTGGAGCAAGCCGCTGCAGCGCTTGGACGCAGCGATGCTTCCCGTGTTTTATCTGGCGGCATGACCTTGATTCCGTCACTGAAGCACCGGTTGATTCAAGTCAACGAACTCATTGACATCACGGGCTTGCCTGGCTTGAATGAAATTCGTATGGATGGCAATCATTTGTGGATTGGGGCAGGCGCTACACACCAAAGCGTTTCGCGACATCCTGAAGTGCGCAAATTCAGCATTGGCTTGGCCGAACTGGCGGGCATGATTGGAGATCCACAGGTTCGTGCCAGAGGCACCTTAGGTGGCTCCGTGGCGAACAACGACCCTTCGGCCGATTACCCTGCCGCTGTGCTGGGTCTGAATGCCACCATCGTGACCCAAAAACGAGAAATTGCAGCCGATGAATTTTTCTTGGGCATGTTTTCTACGGCCCTTGCAAGTGATGAAATCATCCAAGGTCTTCGCTTTAACAAGCCGTTGAAAAGCGCTTACGCCAAGTTTCGCCACGCTGCCACCGGTTATGCCATGGCAGGTGTCTTTGTTGCTCAAATCACAAAGGACGAATGGCGTGTAGCCGTCACAGGCGCAACTGATGGTGTTTGCAGATGGCACGAAGCAGAAGCCGCTGCGGGCAATGTGCCAAAAGACTTGCTTTTTGTTCACGATAACGTGCTGGACGATATTCACGCGCCATCGGCCTATCGGGCTAACTTGGTCAATATTTTGTATGCCCAGGCCGTCTCTGACTTAGCCTGATCATTGAACCTAATTGAATTGAATTAAATTGAACACCATGAGCCAAATATCACTGAATATCAACGGGAACGCGCACACCGTAGAGGTTGAAGATCGCGCTTTACTCGCAGATGTCTTGCGCGACAATCTCAAACTAACCGGCACGCACGTAGGCTGCGACACCAGCCAATGCGGTTGCTGCACCATCCTCATGAATGGCGATGCTATTAAGTCTTGCACCGTATTGGCTGTGCAAGCCAACGGCGCTCAGATCACCACGATCGAGGGATTGGCCAAAGGCCCTGACTTGCATCCCATTCAAGTCGCTTTTTCGCAGTGCCATGGACTGCAATGCGGATTTTGCACGCCTGGAATGATCATGGCCACAGCAGGGTTGCTTTCCAACACCCCGCAACCCACGGATGCACAAATCCATGAAGGCTTGTCCGGAAATTTGTGCAGATGCACGGGCTACATTCACATTGTTGATTCAGTGAAACTAGCGGCTAAAACCATGCAGGAGATAAAAGTATGAATGCCCGATTCACACCCTCTCGCCAAGAGGATTTATCTCTGATCACAGGCAAAGGCCACTTTACTGCTGACCACAACTACCCCGGCATGTTGCACGCTTATGTGATTCGATCCATGCATGCACACGCCCGCATCACGCATCTCAATTTAGAGGCCGTGCGCGCATACCCTGGCGTGCGCTGGGTGGCAATCTCTGAGGACTTGAAAGCCTTGGGTGCCAGCACGATTGCCAACCCCGTAACCGCCAAAGGCAAAGACGGTGAAGATCAAATTCAGGCACTCATGCCCTTATTGGCTGAAGGCACGGTTCGCTTTGTAGGGCAACCAATTGCCATGGTGTTTGCCGTTTCAGCTCTTGTTGCACAAGATGCCGCCGAACTTGCTGAAATCGAATATGACGTTCTCGAAGCGAGCGTTGACCCAGAAAAAACAACGCTATCATCGTCCATTCAGTTGCATGAAAATGCGCCTCGAAATGTGTCTGTGCATTTTGCCTCTGGTGATGCAGCGCCAGTGAATGCAGCGTTTTCTAAAGCTGCTCACACCAGCCAACTACGCGTATTGAGCCAAAGGCTGATGGGCGTTCCCATGGAGCCGCGGGCCGTTGTTGCGATCCATGATGCGGCGGCTGGCGTCACTACAGTTCACACGCCCCACCAAGGCATTTTGGGAATGCGTAATTTTTTAGCAATGGCATCAGGCGCAACGCCTGAATCATTGCGGATCGACTCTAACGATGTGGGTGGGTCATTTGGACTGCGCGGTGGAGCCTACACCGAGCATGCCGCTTTGGTCTTGGCCAGCCGTCATCTTGGCTGCGCAGTGAGCTGGGTAGGCTCTAGAAGCGAGATTTTCCTCAGCGACTGGCACGGTCGCGCCTTGATTTTGAATGGAGAGATAGCATTGGATGCCGAGGGCGGCATTTTGGCCATTCGGTTCAAGGACCGCGTGGATGCAGGGGCTTATAACTGCATGATGAGCACCTTCATTGGTACGAGAAACATCTCTATCACGATGGGCGGTGTCTACCAGGTTCCAGCTCTGTACATGGAGTCGGAGGTGGTCTACACCAACACCACACCCGTATCAGCCTATCGCGGTGCAGGTCGTCCCGACATTGCCTATGCCATTGAGCGCTTGGTTGACTTTGCCGCAAATGAACATGGCTTCGACCCTATTGCGTTAAGACGCAAAAACTTCATTCCTGAAAACGCATTCCCCTACAAAACGGCTAACGGTAACACCATCGACACTTGTTTAAGCGGCAAGCTGCTTGACCGCGCTCTGGAAATATCAGACTACGCTGGATTTGAAAAACGGCGTGCCCAGTCGTTGAGTCAGGGGAAATACCGGGGCATCGGTTTGTCTACATTCCTTGAAGCTTCTGGTGCAGGCAACGCACCAAAGGATCAGGCCTGGGGTGAATTCAATGCCAATGGATTTTTGTATGTTTACGGTGTCACAGGTCCTTCGGGCCAAGGCCACTCAACCTCTTTTGCCAGCATCATCGAAAAAACCTTGGGTTGGCCTGCAGACCGTGTTCGTTACGAAGCAGGTAGCGCAAATCATAAATTACTAGGCAACGGCACAGGGGGCTCACGCTCTCTTTACGGGGCCGGCAGTGCGATTGTGGCCATGTGCCGTAAGATGCTCGAATCCATCAAACCGCATGCCTCAAAGACTTTGGGCACAGGCCTTGACAAAGTTCATTTTGAAAATGGTGTTTGGATCGCTAATGGACTCAGCGCGACAACGGCAGAAGTGATTGATGCTTTGTCTAGCGATGATAAAACTGCACTCAATGCTCTGGGCGAAGCCAGTTCAGGCTCAACATACCCCAATGGTTGTCACATTGCTGAAGTGGAAATCGATCCTGCAACGGGTGCGACAGATTTGATTCATTACTATGCCGTGGATGACTTAGGGCAAGTCATCTCTCCTTTACTTGTTCGCGGACAAGTTCATGGCGGTGTTGTTCAAGGCTGGGGGCAAGCATTTTGTGAGCAGGTGGTGTACGACGACCAAGGCCAATTGCTGACCGGCAGCTTCATGGACTATGCCATGCCGCGTGCGGGATGCGTCCCCCATTTAACGAACGAAACCTACGAGGTGAGAACCCAACTTAACCTGTTGGGCTCCAAAGGTGTGGGCGAGTCAGGTTGCACCGGCTCTCTACCCGCATTGGCCAATGCAGTGATGAGCGCTTTGCGCCCATACGGCATTAATCAAATGGACATGCCTTTCACGGGTCCTAAAATTTGGGCTGCTTTGCAAAAAAATAAAGTCTGAACTGCCAATTTTTTAGTCTTGAATGACTAACGGCGGATCGGGTCAGTTGTTAGTGAACCAGTGAAGCGAGCTGCACTGCGGAACCAAACGCTAAAGTAAGTCCAAGTCCGCCGTGGCCTGTATTGAAAAGCAAATTTTCGGGGGCATCTGCTCTTTTCCCAATAACAGGTACTCCGGTTGGTGTCGCTGGCCGCAATCCAGCCCAAGCTTGTGATACAGGACAAGCTTTTAGCCCGGGGAAAAGGTCGTGTGTTGTCGCAATTAATTTCGCAACGGCATGTCTGTCAATGCTTGCATCGTATCCAACAATCTCTGCCATTCCAGCAACACGCAAACGCGGCCCCAAGCGTGCAAAAACAATTTTTCTAGAAGCATCTGTGATATTGACTTGGGGAGCAGAATTTTGCGCAAAATCTGACTGCGACAAATCGACAGTGACGCTATAACCTTTGATCGGATAAATAGGCAGCGACACGTTCACAGACCGAGCCAAACGCGCACTTGAAGAACCGCATGCAAGAACAAAAAAATCAGCTTCAATTGAATCTGACTTGGTAAGAGCTTCTGTGACTCGCGTTCCGCTCAACGTGAATCGAAGTACGTCATGACCCAACACAAACTGAACGCCCCTAGCACGCAAAATATTTTCAAGACTCGTGCACAGTTTTAAGGTATCTATTGCGCATTCTGAAGCGGTGTAGATACCGCCCACAATTTGACGCTCATACTGCGCTAAGGCGGGTTCAATTTGGATACAGTTAAAAGACTCAAGGGCTTGCTGCTCACAACCCATTGAGGCTTGAAGCCGCATTTGTTTTTGAGCAGCTGAAAATGATTTTTGCGAAGAGTAGAGAACAAGTTTACCTGTATTCGAAAAATCACAATCAATTTTTTCGCGCGCCCGCATAGCATCCAGACTGGCTCTACTGAGTCCGGCTAAAGCGAGCAAATTAGCGGTTGATCTTGCGGACTGACTTCGATTACAAGCAGCTAAAAATGAAAATAACCAAAGCCATTGCTGAGAATCCCACTGAGGCCTCCACTTCAGAGGTGATTGTGCCGAAAACAAAAGTTCTGGCAATTGAGCCCAGATAGATGGATCGGCCAAGGGCTGAACATAGCTGTAACTCAGTTGAGCGCCATTGTTACCACTGGCCCCTGAGCCAACTTGCTCAGCACTGTCAACAACAGTGACCTTAAAGCCCCTTTGGTTCAGCTCATAAGCTGTACTCAAACCAACGATACCAGCCCCCAAAACACATACGTGCATTTCAAGGCCTATTTATGGAAGGTTTTGATCCGTTGACCCTGCATCCGCCAAACTAAGACACTTAAAAGCAATGCTGGTAAAAACACCCAGTACTGGGATGGCCGATCTGGGTTTGGTAATTTGAGTTCTTGAATCTTATAGCCCTGCTCTAATCCTAACTTTTTAGCTCGACTTCCGAACTTAACGTTGGCAACTTCGAACTCCGCACCTTGTTGCATCAAAGTGACACCAGCTTCTCTTAAACGCTCGCGACCAGAAGCCCCTTTGCCCATAGGAATGGCCACAGTTTTTGTTTGCATATTGCCATCGATATTTTCACCAGCAATTCCGACAACAAGCCATTCATCTTCGAGCAGAGTATCGGCAATCTTATAAATATCGGCAGCTGGAGCGCTGACGTACTTTGGGGCAAATTGGTCAATCATCCAATCGGGGCGAAAGAACAAAAAGGTCGCCACCAACAAAAGGCCTACTTCCGGCCAGGTACAGCGTGTTCGGAACCATTTCATGGTGGCGGCAGCAAAAAGCAAGGAGGCAATAGTTCCGGTGACACAAACCAGTACAACCTCAACCCACGAGCCGACGCCAATCAAAAGAAGTTGGGGATTGA
>CANBWK010000022.1 GCA_947373105.1 Comamonadaceae bacterium
CATAGCTTGCAAAGGTTGACGTTGGACGCTTCTTTGCAGGGCCAAACCGTAGACCCCTTGGGCGTGACCTTTCGTCACTTGCTCACCCACACCTCTGGACTGCCTGCATGGCGTGATATTTACGCTGTTTCTGGCGCTGTATCCATGCCGCCGCAATTGCATCTGCCCTTGGATGGTCAAGCCCGTTGGGCAAAGGCATTGCCGTTTCTTTACCGCTACCCCTTTATCGACTTGCCTGGCCACCGCGTGGTTTACAGCGATATTGGCTTGATGTTGCTTGGGCGCGCCTTGGAGGTTGTAGCGGGTGCCACATTGGAGCAGGTCATACAAACACAGGTTTTGGACCCCTTGGGCTTGAGTCACACACACTTCAATCCGGTTCAAAAAGGATGGGCGAGCTTGGATCAAACTGCCCCAACCGAGTTAGACCTGCGTTGGCGACAGCGCCGTGTGTGGGGTGAAGTTCACGACGAAAATGCCTGCGCCTTGGGCGGTGTGGCTGGCCATGCAGGTCTTTTTTCGACCGCCATGGATGTGGCTTTGTTTGGTCAAGCCTGGTTAAGCCAACCTCAAACAATGGGAGTTGATGCAAAGCTAGCGGCCCTGGCCAAATCGGAGCTGGCCTGCACGGACGATGTACGTCGGGGTTTGGGTTTTGTGATCAAGTCAGAACACAATGCTTCAGCAGGGGATCATTTCAGCCCTCAAACCTTCGGTCATACGGGTTTCACGGGGACGACGCTATGGGTTGATCCTGATCGTCAATGCGTGGTTGCTTGTTTGACCAACGGCGTCTATGCGGGCCGCACTCAACATACACCACATGCCTTCAGAAGAAGCTTGCATGACCTGTTGGCACATTCTCTGAATTAAGTTTGAGTCTTGATCAAATGATACAAATGGTTTCACTTTATTGGTTTTAGCACTTGTTTTGTTATTGTTGTTTTGAATATGATCGCATTGTTGAATTCAAAAGTATCTGTATTTAAGTTCTGGTAGTTCTTCAGGAAACAACCCCGATACATTGAGTTTGCAAGAAGACATTCAATTCATCAACAGGAGTTCAAATCATGAACCAAGCCATGTTAGAAGCCTCTTCGGCACCCAAAGTTCACTTTCTTTACGAGCAAACGCTAGAGCGCGAAAAAATCCAAGCTTTTGCCATTGCGCAAAACGCCCTGGTCACTGCTTTGCATCACGTCCGTGCCAATGATGGCAATTTGCTTCGCGCCATGGCCAACACCCGCCGTGCATTGGATGCGATTCAAGACATGCGTCAATTGATTAATTGAAGGTTGTGTATGTCCGAAAATTCCATTGAAACCATCATAATTTCAATCCTGTCAGGATTAACGCTTTTGTGTGCGGCTGGGCTCGCACATTTGTGGATGTACTGAATTGACTTCAGGGCAGATTCAGCAGGCACGGGCCTTGTAAATCAGTACCTTCAGTGATCGATCGATTGATACATCTCTAAATGCTGTCGGGTTCGGAAGTCTTTGGACAAAGTCCAGTTCGCTCGCTAATTCTTTCATTTGGTCTTGCAAGAAGGCCGCGCCCAATTCAGGCGCATTCAAACACAACAGTGCGTGTCCTCCTGGCATCAGTAAATCAGGCAGTCTTCTCATCAGCTTGGCATAGTCTTTTGTCGCGATGAAGCTGCCTTTTTGAAAACTGGGCGGGTCCACGATGATCATGTCATAGGGTCCACTCCGACTGATCTTGCCCCAGGTTTTAAAAATGTCATGGACCAGGAAGCTGGCGCCGTGCGTCAGCCCATTGATTTGATGGTTTTGTTGTCCAATCGTCATGGCCCCTTGGCTCATATCGACGTTGACCACCTGTTTAGCGCCTGCCTGCAAGGCGACCACTGAAAAAGCACAGGTGTATGCAAAAAGATTAAGAACTTTCAAGTTCGGATTGACTGTTGCTTGTTCGCGGACCCATTGGCGACCTTCTGCCATGTCCAGGAACAGGCCATGGTTCTGTCCCTTGAGCACGTGCACCCGAAAGCGGGTACCTTGTTCGGTCACGACATGGGGCTCAGGGACATGACCTGTCATTAGCCGAGTGTCGGGCTCTCCATCATGACGGCTTTGAAACACCCAGTTAAGGGGGGCATTGGGCGCTATGTGCGCCCACCTATCCTTCAGTGCTGTATGTACAGTTTCTAATTCTTCATTTGTTACGGGCTTGAAGCTGGTCAAGACCAGTACCGGAGGGAATGCGTCCAAGACCCAATGCTCACACCCAGGATACAGACCCCCACGGCCATGAAAAATGCGTTCGGCATCAATGGGCATGGCCATCGTGGCAATGGCGTTCAGCAAAGCTTGCATGAGGGCGGCACGGATTGAGAGGGGGAAAATTGGTCTGCCCGGAGGGGCTCGAACCCCCGACCTGTTGCTTAGAAGGCAACTGCTCTATCCAGTTGAGCTACGGGCAGATAGAAATGAAGGATACCAAGAAAAAAAGCCCACGAATGGGCTTTTTAAAGGGTGGTCGGAGCGGCGGGATTCGAACTCGCGACCCTCTGCTCCCAAAGCAGATGCGCTACCAGGCTGCGCTACGCTCCGACATGGGGGTATTGTAACGTGTGATTAGACATATCCTCAGTCACGCGTTATTTTTTTCTGTCGGATCGCTGTTTAACTGCCTCGTGTTACAGGCATTTCTACGTTGCCTGGCATGAGCAAGTGTTTGGCCAGTTCCAATTTGGCCAATGAGTTGCGGTGGACTTCATCGGGTCCGTCGGCAAGCCGCAACGTGCGTTGATGGGCATAGGCATAAGCCAACGGAAAGTCTTGCGACACACCACCACCACCGTGCGCTTGAATGGCCCAATCGATGATTTGGCAAGCCATGTTGGGCGCGACGATTTTGATCATGGCGATTTCTGCTTTGGCGACTTTGTTGCCCACGGTGTCCATCATGTGCGCTGCTTTGAGGGTGAGCAAACGTGCTTGCTCGATCATGCAACGCGCATCAGCCACGCGTTCTTGCCAAACGGTTTGCTTTGCAACTTCACGGCCAAAGGCAACACGGGTGTTCAGGCGTTTACACATCAATTCCAAGGCGCGTTCGGCAATGCCGATGCTGCGCATGCAGTGGTGAATACGTCCAGGCCCAAGGCGACCTTGGGCGATTTCAAATCCGCGGCCTTCACCCAGTAACAAGTTGCCAACGGGGACGCGAACGTTTTCCAGCAAGACCTCCATGTGGCCATGCGGAGCGTCGTCATAGCCAAAGACGCTCAAAGAGCGCAGCACGGTAATGCCTTTGGTGTTAGCGGGAACCACGATCATGGACTGTTGCTCATGGCGACCAGCCTCGGGGTTGGTTTTTCCCATGACGATGTAGACGGCGCAACGTGGGTCCCCTGCACCGGACGACCACCATTTGCGACCGTTGATCACGTATTCGTCGCCTTCGCGGAGAATTTCGCACTGAATGTTAGTGGCATCTGAAGAGGCCACTTCGGGTTCAGTCATCAAGAAGGCCGAGCGGATTTCGCCTTTGAGTAAAGGCTCGAGCCATTCGTCTTTGATGGACTCGCTGGCGTATCGTTCCAGTGTTTCCATGTTGCCCGTGTCTGGCGCTGAACAGTTGAAGATTTCAGCAGCAAAGGGCACGCGGCCCATGATTTCGCACATGGGTGCGTATTCCAAATTCGACAGGCCTTGTGGTGCTCGCGATGACTTGGGTAGAAACAGATTCCACAGGCCCGCAGCCAAGGCCTTAGGTTTGAGTTCTTCCACAATTTTAGTGGGGACCCATGCATTGCCTTTGGCACGATTCTCAGCAATCTCGGCAAAGAAGCGCGCTTCATTGGGATAGATGTGCTCATTCATGAAAGCCAGTAAACGGGCCTCCATCTCTTTGACTTTGGGGGTGTATTCGAAGTTCATGGAGTTTCTCCTGTTGTGTAACTTGTAGTGATGAAAAAGAGTCAGGCTTTGCTGGCAAATTGCCAAGCCAATTCGGCCATGGGTCGAGCCCCAGCACCAGATGCGCGAGCTTGGTCACTGGAGGCTGTACCGTCTTCCACGCGTTTGGCGATGCCTTGCAAAATGGCCGCAATGCGGAACATGTTGTAGGCGAGGTAGAAGTTCCAATCTTTGGCCAAAATTTCTGGCGTGGTAAAACCAGTTCGATCGCAGTAACGGCGAATGTATTCGGCCTCTTCGGGGATGCCGAGCGCCTTGTGATTCAGACCGCCAATGCCTCTAAATGTCCCGGGAGAAATATGCCAGGCCATGCAGTGGTAGCTGAAGTCGGCCAAAGGATGGCCGAGTGTGGACAGTTCCCAATCGAGCACCGCAATGACGCGTGGTTCTGTGGGGTGGAACATGAGGTTGTCCAAACGATAGTCGCCATGGACGACGCCGACCAAACTGGTGTCTTTGGCGCTTGCAGGAATGTGTTCTGGCAACCATGCCATGAGTTTGTCCATCTCTTGGATTGGCTGCGTGACGGAGGCCACAAACTGCTTGCTCCATCGGCCAATTTGGCGCTCAATGTAATTACCCGGCTTGCCGAAAGCCGACAATCCTTGTGCTTCTATATCGACCGAGTGCAGTGCGGCAATGACGCGGTTCATTTCGTCATAAATTTCGCCCCGCTGCAGGGTGGTCATGCCTGGCAAAGACTGGTCCCACAATACCCGACCGTCCATGCACTCCATGACATAGAAGGCACGACCGATGATGGATTCGTCTTCACACAGCACATGCATTTGAGGAACGGGTACATCTGTGCCAGCCAGACCTTTCATCACAGTGAACTCGCGTTCAATGGCATGGGCAGAAGGCAGTAATTTGGCGACCGGTCCAGGTTTGGCCCGCATCACATAGTTTTTGCTGGGTGTCAGGAGTTTGTAGGTGGGATTGGATTGGCCACCTTTGAACAATTCAACTGTCAATGGCCCCGCAAAGCCGGGCAAGTTGTGGCTTAACCAAACCTGTAAATCGGGCACATCAAAGACATGCTGCCCAGAGACAGGGCGGGTGCCCACGAAATGATCAAATTGGCTCATGGGTGGGTACCGCCGTGAAAAGAAGATGAAAGGGCTAGTGGTCGGCGTCCACAATTTTCAACAAAGCTGCGCGGTCCAAAATCAGCAAGCCACCGGGTTCGATTTTGATGACCTGTTCGCGCTCCATTTGTTTGAGTTCTTGGTTGACACGCTGACGTGATGCGCCCAGCAGTTGAGCCAACTCTTCTTGCGCCAGTTGCAGACTGATGCGAATTGCTTTTGCATCTGACAGGCTGGGCACACCGTAGCTGCGTAGCAAGTGGTTCAGTTGTTTGGCCAGTCTCGCTCGCAGGGGCAGCGTGTTGAGATCTTCCACCAAGCCGTAAAGCTGGCGAATACGACGCGCATGCAATCGCAGCATGGCTTCGTAAAACTCGACGTGTTGCGCCAGAATTTTTTTGAAGTCCGCTTTGGCTACATTCAGTGTGGTGGTCTCGCCATGCGCGTAGGCATCGTGCGTGCGCCGATCCCCGTCGAAAATCGACACATCGCCAAACCAAATGCCTGGCTCTACATAGGTGAGTGTGATCAGTTTGCCCGACACCGAGGTTGAGCTGACTCTGACGGCCCCCTTGACGCAGGCGATCCATTGCTCGGGCGGCTCGCCCCGAGCGCAGATCAGTTCGCCGTCTTTGTAACGTTTGACGTAAGCACATCGAAGAATGTCGTGTCTAAGTGAAGGTGAAAGGGTTGAAAACCAGCGACCTTGATTGATCGCTTCTCTTTCTTCCATTGTCAGAATGGGTTCGTCCATGGTCTGTCTTTTGAGTGACTGTCGAAGTGAAAATTGTCGCCTGGGGGACCTGGCGATTTATTCGAAAGTGGGTTTTTGTTTATTCAAAAAAGCGCCAATGCCAATACCTGCGTTGGGATGGTGCAGGTTCTTGACAAAGTGGTCGCGTTCTCGGGCGAGTTGTTGATTGAGGTTGCTGTTATCGGCATCACTTATCAATTCTTTGATGCTGGTCAATGTATTGGGTGCACGGTCATTCAAATTATCGGCTAAAGCCAGAGCCAATGACATGGCTTGTCCGGGCTCGCTCAAGCGGTTCACTACCCCCAGCGTGTAAAGCCTTTCGGCGGAAATCCGTTCACCACACATGAGCAGTTCAGTGGCCAGTTGGCGGGGCAACGTGCGCGTCAAACTCCACGTACCACCACCATCAGGTGACAAGGCGATGTTGCTGTAGGCCATCACAAATACGCTGTTGCGGGCGGCTACGATCATGTCGCATGCCAAGGCCAATGAAAAACCAGCGCCAGCAGCCGGTCCTTCGACCGCGGCAATCACAGGTTTTGGGAAAGCCCGTATCGCTTCGATCCAGTTGTGAAAACCTTCGATGCTTTGCGCTTGATGCTCTGGTGATCTTTGACGATTTTCTTGTAATCGTTGCAGGTTACCCCCAGCGCTGAACAGACCACCCTCACCGGTGATGATGACGCTGCGTACTTCGGTGCTGGACTCTGCTGCATTCAAAGCCTCCACGCCAGCCGCGTACATTTCAGGGCCTAAGGCATTGCGAAACTCGGGGTTACTTATCGTCAGTATCAGGGTGGAGCCTTCGGAAGAGCCCCGCAATTGTGCCGCCATGTCTCAGGCCTCTATGTGCATCAGTGACAAGCCTATGGCCCCACGACGACGCAGCCATGGGCTGGGACGGTATCGGGCATCGCCATAGACAGTTTGAAGGTTGAACAGAACTTCTAGCACGTTGGTGGGGCCTAATTTGTCACCCAAAGCCAACGGTCCTACAGGGTAGCCCAGTCCCAAGGTGACTGCTGTATCAAGGTCTTGCGGACTGCATACATTTTGTTGGCACATGTCTGAAGCAACGTTCACGATATTGCCAACAACACGCTGGGTTACAAAGCCGCCGCTGTCGCGGATGACGCTGACTGCTTTACCATCGCGGGCAAACAGAGCGTGCGCTGCGTCGCGCATGTCGCGGCGCGTGGCTGGGTTGGTCGCCAAAACACGGCGTTTGGTGGCTGCATCTTCAAACAGCATGTCAATCCCTACTGTGCGTGCAGGGTCCAAACGCTCAACCACGGCGACCGTGGTGATGTCAAAACCCAAAGGTGCGACGATGGTCAGTGCAGCAGGGGAGGGAGATGCGCCAGTTTCAATTTGGGCACCCAATTCCTTCAGCAGTTGCAATAACTCCAAGCGACGTGAAGCACGGGTAGAGACCCAGACAGGCGGCATGTCATTCACTTGAGGTGCTGGCGGTTCAGCAGGCATCTGCGCTTTTCCGTCAACATATTTGTAAAAACCTTCGCCCACTTTTTTGCCGAAGATGCCGCCTGCCATTCGTTGCGCTGTAATGACACTCGGACGGTAGCGTGGTTCTTGATAGTACTGGTTGTAGATGGACTCCATGACAGGGTGAGAGACATCCAAGGCTGTCAGATCAAACAATTCAAAGGGCCCCAGTTTGAAGCCGGCCTGGTCTTTCAGTATTCGATCGATGGTTGCGAAATCTGCCACGCCTTCGTTGACAATGCGCAGCGCTTCTGTGCCATAGCCGCGACCTGCGTGGTTGACGATAAAGCCTGGTGTGTCTTGGGCCTGTACGGGGTTATGCCCCATTTGCTTGGCATAGACTGTCAATTGATCGCAGACATGGGGTGCTGTTCTGATCCCCGCAATCACCTCCACGACTTTCATCAGGGGTACCGGGTTGAAAAAATGGTAACCCGCAAATTGACTGGGTCGTTTCAGACCTGCGGCAATGGCGGTCACGGACAGAGAAGAGGTATTGGTGACCAGCACGCATTGGGGGTTGACCACATCTTCGAGTTCTGCAAATAAACTTCGTTTGATGTCAAGGCGTTCCACGATGGCCTCGATGACCAGATCGCATTGAGCTAGGTCTTGCATGCTGCTGGCGGCCAAGAGTCGACTCTTGTGACCTGAAACTACTTCTGGGCTCAGTCGGCCTTTCTCTTGTAATTTGTCCCATTGATCAAAAACGGCTTCTCGGGCTTTTTGAATGGCTGCTGGTTGGGTGTCGAAGAGCCAGACTTGGCTGCCCGATTGAGCGGCAATTTGGGCGATGCCACGGCCCATGGCACCGGCACCAATGATGGCTACATGTTCGAAAGCAAGGGTCATATCAACTCAAAAACAAAAAAGAACAAAAACGAATAAAAGTACATTATCCGTGCACTTGGGGTTCAGGCGGCAGAGGATGGCTGATGGCGTAACGACTCGCTTGCCAACTCACGACCATAGACAAGATCAGGCCGAGGGTGCTGAACCAAGGCAAACTGGTCATCCCTTGTTGAATGATGAGAAAGCCACCTGCTGCTGCACCGATTGCTTGACCGGCATAGATGGCGGAACTGTTCAAAGCAATGGATGCAGAAGCCAATGCAGGCGACAGTTGGAGCAGCCTGGCTTGCTGCGCCGAGTTGGTGGCGAATACCCCCAGCCCCCAAGGTATAAATGCGACGATGATCCAGTCAAGTGAATTCCCCAAGGACCAGATCCCCAGTCCCAAAACCATGAATCCCAAAGATACCATGACGCTTTTTGAGGGCCCAATGCGGTCAATATAGCGTGCAATGAACATGTTTCCTGTGAAGCCTGAAATGCCGTAAATCAGCAGCAAAAGGCTCAAGCCAGCAGCCGTCACGCCCAGGTGAATTTTCAAATAAGGGGCCAAATAACTGAACAGCACGAACTGACCAGCACCAGAGACCATCGTCACACAGACGGTGAACATCAGGGTAGGTGAGCTTAGGGTGGTCCACCATGCAGAACGAGATAAGGCCGGTGGAACAATCCCTGAAGGGAGGGAGCGCCAGAGCCATAGGGCACTGAACGAGGACAATACACTGATCAATGCAAACGCATATCTCCAGCCGACAGTGCCGCCAAGCCATGCGCCTAGAGGCGTACCGATCACCGATGCAATGGACCATCCTAAAAAAATGAAAGTGATGGCCCTGCTTCGCTGGTTTGCAGGGACAAGTAAACCGATGCACGATGCTGCTTGGGGGGTGTAAATTGCTGCTCCCGCCATGGCCAATGCACGCCAAATCAACAGTGTGGAAAACTGGTCTGACATGGCCGCCAAGGCATGCAAAGCGGCGTACCAGAACAAGCTGGCTGTGAGGAGTTTTTTCCGATCCCAGCCTGCAAGCCAAGCAGCAAAAACAGGTGCGCCAATACAGGTAAAGAGTGCCGATGTGGAAATCAATTGTCCTGTGGTTGCGACGGAAACATCGAGTGAGGTGCTGATCTCGGCCAGAGTTCCAATGGCCATCATGACACCCGTCCCGATTACAACGTTACCCAGCATCAAAGGCCACAGGACACGCGGCAATGGGTTGTTCATTTGCCGGTCGAAGTAAATTTTTCGACGCGTTTAGCGGCGTACTTGCAAAGCACCGGGATTGACGATATTGGTCGGTGTGCCTTTGATGAAGTTAACGACATTGTCAAATGCCGCACCAAAATACAACTCGTAGTTGTCTTTTTCAACATAGCCGATATGAGGGGTGCAGATGCAGTTTTCCAACCGCAATAGGGCATGGCCTTGCAAGATCGGCTCATTCTCAAAAACGTCGATGGCAGCCAAACCGGGACGACCTCGATTCAAGGCGCTGATCAAGGCATCAGTTTCAATCAACTCAGAGCGCGAGGTGTTGACGATCAGTGCCGTTTGTTTCATCCGTGAGAGGTCTTCCAATTTGACGATGTTGCGGGTTGCGTCGTTCAAGCGCAAGTGCAACGACAAGACATCGCACTCTTCAAAAAAAGCATTGCGGTTTGTTGCAGGAATAAAACCATCTTGCGCTGCACGGGCGCGTGAGGCCTCGCTTCCCCACACAAGCACCTGCATGCCAAAAGCTTTGGCATAAGCTGCAACCAGTTGACCAATTTTGCCGTACCCCCAAATACCCAGGGTTTTACCGCGCAGAACGGTGCCCATGCTGAAGTTGACTGGCATTGACGCCGACTTCAAGCCCGATTGTTGCCAGGCACCGTGCTTCAAATTTCCAATGTATTGAGGTAATCTGCGAGCCGCGGCCATGATGAGTGCCCAAGTCAACTCAGCCGGTGCATAGGGCGAGCCAGTGCCTTGTGCAACGGCTATGCCGCGTTCGGTGCAAGCATCTACATCGATGTGGGGGCCAGCATGGCCTGTTTGTGAAATCAGTTTCAGGCGTGGTAATTTCTCAATCAACTGGCGATTCAGGGGTGTCCGCTCACGAATCAGTACGATCACGTCCGCGTCCTTCAGTCGAACAGAAAGTTGCCCAATGCCTTTGACCGTGTTCGTGTACACCTTGGCTGGGAAAGCATCAAGTTTGGTCGCGCAGTCGAGTTTTCGAACCACGTCTTGGTAGTCGTCAAGTATCACAATGTTCATAACACGCATTGTGCCTTGACGACACGCCCCGTCAGGGCGCGGACGTATTAATGCGACAAGATTTGTGCCTCTTTTGCCGCAAGACGTTCGAGTTCGGCGCAAACATCGGCCATTCGGCCTGAAATTCTCAGCCGACCTGAGCTTTCAGTGGTTGAACCTGCCTCACTGAGTCGAACAACCCGTAATGGCTTGGGCGTTGGGTGTTTATCGCTCAAGTGCAAGCCATTTGAACTGCCATTGACCGTGTTGCGTGCCCATGCTTGTGGTGTAACACGGCGTTGGATGCGCAATGCAGGATGGCTGCAGGGGGCTTTTGCTGGAGTTTTGGTGACCCAAGTGCTCATTTGCGCAAGTACCGAAGAAAAGGAGAAAAGTGCGATTCCCATGTGAAACCTTTCGTGGATGCAGTAGGTTGACATAGGCAGGATTGACAATTGGACGTACCTCCCCAGGGCTAGCGGTTAAAACCACCAGCGCCCGCCACCCGGAGACGTACGTAAAAAAGGGGGCTGACCTACATCAGCAAGGTATTTCGGATGAGTCCGACCGCAAGGCCTTCGATGTCAAACGGCTCTTCAGGGTCAACGACGATGATGTTGTAGTCAGGGTTTTCGGGCAGTAATTCGATCAAACTTCCAGTGCGACGCAGCCGTTTGACGGTTACTTCATCGCCCAATCTGGCCACAACGATTTGACCGTTTCGAACCTCTTTGGTGGATTTAACGGCGAGCAAATCTCCATCCATGATGCCAGCGTCGCGCATGGACATACCTCTGACACGCAAAAGGTAATCAGGGCGCTCTTGAAAAAGATTGTTTTCAACGTGGTAAGTGGTGTCCACATGCTCTTGAGCCAAAATGGGTGAGCCTGCGGCAACCCGACCGACAAGGGGTAATGCCCACTGAACGATATTGGAGAGGAAACCGTTGGCTGAATCCCCGTTGTTTCGCAATGGGCTTCGGGCAGCGCCTTTCAGTCGGATACCTCTGGAGGTTCCGCTGACCAAATCAATCACGCCTTTGCGGGCCAAGGCTTGCAAGTGTTCTTCAGCTGCATTGGCAGATTTAAAGCCCAATGTGCGCGCAATTTCAGCGCGTGTCGGAGGCGCGCCGGTTTCGGCTATGCTGTTTTGAATCAGCTCCAAAATTTGCTGCTGTCTCGCCGTCAGTTTGGGGTGGTCTGTCATTGACGTGATCATCTGGTTTTCCTTGAGGGTACTGTTTTCTTATCCAGTAACTGTATTTTTAACCAGTTTTTGAGGTTCTGCAAGTGGTTGATTCAAATTCACGTCAAAAAATTGTCGTTTTAGGCACTGGCGGAACGATTGCGGGCCGGTCTGCGTTGGTAAATGACAACATTTCTTACGACGCAGCCCAAATTGATATCGAATCTCTGACTCACGACATTCAGGGTTTAAAAAGCCATTTGGATGGTTATAAGTTGGATTTCGAGCAAGTGGCTCAAGTCGACAGCAAAGACATGAATTTTGCAATCTGGGAGGCTTTGGCCCGACGCGTCGTCCAGCGTTTAGCCGAACCTGATGTTCGGGGCATCGTGGTTACGCATGGTACCGATACCATCGAAGAAACAGCGTACTTCCTTCGCTCTGTGGTGTGTGCAGATAAGCCCGTGGTCTTAACCTGTGCCATGCGGCCCGCCAGTGCCCTAAGTCCGGACGGTCCACAAAACCTGTTGGATGCTTTTTCGGTGGTCATGGATGCCAATGCCTGCGGTGTGGTTGTGGTCTGCGCCGGTGTCGTGCATGCCGCTGAACATGTTCAAAAAATTCATCCTTACCGACTCGACGCCTTCAGTTCTGGGGACGCAGGTCCACTGGCTTGGATTGAAGAGGGACGAGTTCGTTGGTCCTTGACCCAAATGCCCATGTATCTGACCTCCAGGGATGCGCTGACATTGCCAGACAGTGGGTCGTGGCCGCAAGTTGAGATCGTCTTGAACCACGTGGGTGCCACCGGTAAAGTGGTTGATTCTTTATTGAACGCCGGTATTGATGGCCTTGTAGTTGCTTGTACCGGTAATGGCACCGTTTCTGATGCCTTGATGGTTTCTTTGCAGAGGGCGATGTCACAAGGGGTCAAGGTGGTTCGCTCTTCAAGGTGTGTCTTGGGGCGCGTGATCCCTGTGGCTGGCGCCTTGATCCCCGATTCGAGGGGTTTGAGTCCTGTCAAAGCGCGTGTGGCCCTGATGCTGTCACTCATGGACTGACCTGACTAGCGCTTACAAGCGCAATTCAGGTCTTCGTCGATTTGCATTAAAAAAACCCGCTGAGCGGGTTTTTTTGAGGGGGCATCACTGCTGATCATTTGGAGAGGGCCGTCATTGCCCTTTCGGTGATGTCTTCTACATTGCCCATGCCACTGATGGCGCGGTATTTGGGGGCGGCCAAGGGTTCTTGCGATGCCCAGGCCGAGTAATAGTCAACCAAGGGACGCGTTTGTGCGCTGTAAACATCAAGACGCTTTTTGACGGTTTCCTCTTGATCGTCTGCGCGTTGAACCAAAGGCTCCCCAGTGACGTCGTCATGGCCAGCCACCTTGGGTGGGTTGAAGGTCACATGGTAGGTTCGACCTGAGGCCGGGTGTGAACGTCGGCCACTCATCCGATCAATGATGGCCTCAAAAGGGACATCGATTTCCAGAACATAGTCTAATTTAACGCGAGCTGCCTTCATGGCATCTGCTTGGGGGATGGTGCGGGGGAAACCGTCAAACAAGAAGCCATTGGCACAGTCGGACTGGGCAATGCGTTCTTTGACCAAATTGATGATCAGGTCATCACTGACCAATCCACCAGACTCCATGACCGCTTTGGCCTGAAGACCTAAGGGGGTGCCTGCCTTGACTGCAGCGCGCAGCATGTCACCGGTCGATATTTGTGGGATGCCATATTTTTGGCAAATGAAAGTGGCTTGTGTGCCTTTGCCGGCGCCGGGTGCGCCCAACAGGATCAGTCTCATGAGGGTCCTTGGTAATTGTTATAAGTCAATGGCAGGTTCAAGAGCTTTTAAAGAGCACCAGAATCATAACCAGCCCATAGAGAATATCATGCGTTTCTCTCAATGGGCTTACGCCGCTGATCGGAGATCAGTGGTGATTTAAACCATCTTAGATTGCGACCACAAGCTTCTGACTCGTTGCAAATCCTCGGGAGTGTCTACGCCAGGGCCCGGAGCTTGACCCGTCACATGCACGGCAATTTTGTAGCCATGCCACATGGCCCGCATTTGCTCAAGAGCCTCAGTGATTTCCACGGGGGCTTGGGTCAACTTGGGAAATTTTTTCAAAAACCCCGCTCTATAACCGTAGATGCCAATGTGACGCAGCGGAGGTGGATCAGGCAGTGCGGTTAACCCTTGTAAATTGCCATCTCGCCACCAAGGAATGGTTGCACGACTGAAGTACATCGCCAATTGGCGTGCATCCAAAATGACTTTGACCACGTTCGGATTTAGAAATTCGGCTACCGAGTCAATGGCATGTGCGGCTGTGCTCATGCTGGCTTCAGGTCGGGCATCAAGGAGTGCTGCTACCTGATTGATCAGTTCAGGATCCATCAAGGGTTCATCACCTTGAACGTTGACCACTAAGGTGCTGTCATCCCATCCCAGTTGTTGGCAGGTTTCTGCCAATCGGTCACTGCCGCTGGGATGGTCATCGCGGGTCAGTATGGCGACCACGTCATGTGCTTCACAAGCCTGAACGATGCTCAAGTGGTCTGCGGCGACTATGACCGATGCAGCTTGTGATTGTTGTGCACGTTGCGCAACTCGAACCACCATAGGAACGCCTGCGATGTCGGCTAAGGGTTTATTGGGCAATCGGCTTGATGCCAGTCGCGCAGGAATCACGACCATGAAGGGGGTCATGTCAGAGGATAAATTCATGCAGGTTAAGCCTTACACCAAAGGCGTTCGAGTGGGGATTGTTTCCAGCTCTTCGTTCGACAAAATGCGGGCTTCATTTTCCAGCAACACCGGTATGCCATCTCGCACTGGATAGGCTAATCGGGCACTTCGAGAACGTAATTCTTGTCGTTCTTTGTCCCAGTCCAAGTGTCCTTTGGTGACGGGGCAAACAAGCAGTTCTAACATTTTGGAGTCCATATCGGAATGATAATGGAGATTGGCAGGCGTCAAGCTTTCAGCACGGCATTGACTTGTTTGTCCAATGTCAACCAAAAAGAGGGTTCAGGCTCAAATTCCAAGCGTACGGCGAAGGCTTGGGGACAGGTTGCCCACAATTTCATGGCATCTTTTTCAGTACACAGTAAGAGGTTGTGGTTGCTCGGAGGCGACCAAGCGCCAAAACTGTCGTGATCGGGCAGGTTGATTTTTTGATCAAGATGAAGTCCATGGGCTTCAAGCAGGTCAAAAAAGGCTTGTGGCTGAGCTATAGCGGCAACAGCATTGAGTGTTTGCTTTTTCAGAGAATGCAATGTGATGACATCGCCCATTGCGTTGATGGCTTGTTCGGACAATTGTCTTGTAGACGAAAAGCCTTCGGGGAAGGAGCGATGGCTGGTGTGTATCAATAAGTCGACTTTGCGAGGCCATGGCTCTCTTAAGGGGCCTGAAGGTAACAGGCGACCATTGCCAATGCCCCGTGAGTCCATTGCACATATTTCAATATCGCGTGCCAATGCGTAATGCTGCAGTCCATCGTCACAGACCACAATGTCTGTTTGGGGGTAGGTTTTAAGCAAAGCCTTGGCGGCATCTAGGCGCTGCAATGCAACAAAAACAGGCACTTGACAACGCATGTGAATCATCAAGGGCTCGTCTCCTACATCAAGAGGACTGTCGTATGCGAGGACTTGGCGGACATTCGTACTTGAACGGCCAAAGCCACGTGAGATCACACCGACGTGGAAACCTGATGTTTTCAAATGCTCAACAATGGCCATAGTCAGAGGCGTTTTTCCGCCGCCACCGACCACTGCATTACCCACCACGATCACGACCGCATTGACCTTTTCTGATTTGAAAACACCCCATCTGTACAAGATCCGGCGTACCCATACCAATACACGATAGAGCCAAGACAGGGGACTTAACAAGTTGGACACCCATCCCTTGGTCAGCCAGATCTTAGGCACCATTGTTTTTAAATCAGGGCTCATACCATGCTTCAGAACTCCGTAGCCTCAGAGGACTGGGTTGCGAATGTCAATTGGGACAAGCCGCTTCGCCTTGCTGCCTCCATGGCATTCACTACGGCTTGGTGGCTGCTTGCGGCGTCCGCGCTGATCACCAAGATTGTGCTTTTGTCTGCCAGAGGTGTTAATGCGGCAGTCAAGGCGGCCACCGTTCGGCCATCAACAACGACTTTATTGACCGAATATGATCCTTGTGCATTGACCGTCAAGATAATTTGTCTTGGTTTCTCTGTTTGGCGTTGGTCGTCTGCGACGGGCAGCGTCAAGTTGATTTCGGTGAGCTTGGACCATGTGGTGCTGAGCATTAAAAAAATAACCACAACCAACAAGATGTCAATGAAGGGAATCAAGTTGATTTCCGGTTCGGCGGGTGAATTTCTGCGGAATTTCAATGTCAATCTCCATTTAACTGCGCAATCGGGCCAAATGACGTGCGAATCGATCTGCTGCAGCTTCCATGGTCAAAAGGTAATTGTCAACCTGCGCCCGAAAATAACGCCAAAACATCAACGCGGGAATGGCGATGACAAGTCCGAAAGCTGTGTTGTACAAGGCCATGGAAATGCCGTGAGCAAGTTGAGCAGGTTGATTGTTGGAGGGTGACTGCGAGCCAAAAATTTCGATCATTCCGATGACCGTGCCCAAAAGCCCTAAAAGCGGGGCTGCAGACGCAATAGTTGCTATACCCGCCAAATAGCGCTCCAAGTCCCTGGCTGCAAGCCGGCCAGCGATCTCCATGGTATCCCGCACTTCAAGGTCTGTTGCGGCAGGCGAGTGTGCCAAGGTGTTCAGTCCACTGGCAAGGATAGGTCCAAGCACACCCATGTTCGACACTTGGGCAATGCGATCTTTCCCTGGGAACCCATCTTGGGTCAATTGCATGGCTTTTTCCAGGGTATGAGGAGGCATCACGAGACTGGGACGCAATTGGATGAGGCGTTCTATGATTAATGCTACCGCCAAGATCGAGCAAATAATCAATGGCCAAATGGGCCATCCGGCGGCTTGTATGATGGACAGCAAAGTGAAGTTCCTTCCATGATTTCCACGACACAAAAGCAATCAGATTGCTTTCAAACTTGCCCCGATTATGTACGAAGCTGCGACTCAGTTAGACTGAAGCTGATACCTTTTGCACTTACTCACAATTTCTGTGGATAACTTTGTGAAGAACTTTAGCGTTATCGTGGAATCTTTCTGAATTCTGTCTTTATTTTTTCATTCATAAAAAATTAAATTAACAATTTATTCATATAAATCATTGGCTTAAAGTTGTTTCCTTATGAGTTTTGTTTGTAAATTTAAACGATTAATCCATTTGATGTATTTTGTGGAGTACCTTCGCACGTCAGCGCTTTTTGCGAGCCACCAAATGGCTTGCCTAGCCCACTGGAATAGAGCATGAACGACGACAACCCACTCAATACAACGCGTGTCTGGGCTGTTGGCGCGCTTTGCCGCGCCATTGCTGATGCTTTGGATTCACGCTTCAATCCTGTCGCGGTTCGCGGGGAGATTTCGGGTTTTTCCCGCGCTGTGAGCGGGCATTGTTATTTTTCTATCAAGGATGCGACCGGTCAAATTCGTTGCGCCATGTTCAAACGATCTGCCGGTTTGCTCGATTTTTCACCAAAAGACGGTGAGTTGGTCGAGGTTCGTGGCCGACTAGGGGTTTACGAGGCCCGAGGTGACCTGCAGCTGATTGTGGAGTCGATGCAGAAAGCGGGCCAAGGCGCCTTGTTCGAGCAGTTTTTGCGCCTCAAAGCCAAGCTCGACACAGAAGGCTTGTTTGATCCTGTTCGAAAACGCAGTCTTCCTGTATCGCCTCGAAGCATCGGCGTGGTCACCTCATTGGGCGCTGCCGCATGGCATGACGTGGTGACGGCGCTGCAGCGGCGGGTGCCACATATACCGGTCATTCTGGCGCCTGCATCTGTTCAGGGTCTTGCTGCAGCACCGAGCTTGGTCAGTGCTTTGCTGCAGCTCTTCGCACAAATTGAGGCGGGGACGCAGGCGATTGACGTTATTTTGCTGGTGCGTGGCGGAGGCTCGATGGAAGATTTGTGGTCCTTCAATGACGAGCAGTTGGCGCGAACCATTGTGGCCAGTCCGGTGCCCATCATTTGTGGCGTAGGGCATGAAACTGACTTTACGATCGCCGATTTTGTGGCCGATGTCAGGGCCCCTACACCCACTGCGGCAGCTGAAATGGCGTCGCAGCCTTTGCAAGTCTGGCTTGATGCATTCGAACTCATGCGCGATCGGCTTGACAGCGCTTTGCACACGCATTTGGATAGGCAAGCTCAGAGGGTCGATACCCTGGCGGCTCGCATAGGTCGTCCTTCATCCCGCATGGCAGGACATCGTTTGATGTTGAACCAGCTTGCACAACAGCTTCAATTTTGTCGCACGCATGCTGTGCGTGAGCATCGGCAGATGCTACTGCGGTGGACTGAACGTTTGCCGCAAGCTGCCGCACGCGATCTTGATGCCCGCAGTGATCGTCTGGCAAGGGCTCAATTGCGTCTGGATCTTCTCGATCCACGGCTGGTACTGGAAAGGGGTTACGCCTGGTTAACCCAAGAGAATGGACATGCCTTAACCTCGGTCCTCAATATGGAGCCCGGGCAGTCGCTGATGGCCACGCTTGCAGATGGCCAGGTGCCCTTGACCGTGGCGGGACAACCCCTCAAGACCTAAGACCATTTGGATGCTGCGAGGCGTCCCTTGCTGGCTCGTCCTACAATGCATGGGTTGTTTTTCTACACTTCAAGAGGATCTCATGGAACATACATTGCCCGCATTGCCTTACGCCATCGATGCATTGGCGCCAAACTACAGCCAGGAAACGCTCGAATTCCACCATGGAAAGCACCACAATGCCTATGTCGTGAACCTCAACAACCTTCAAAAAGGGACTGAGTTCGAAGCCATGAGCTTGGAAGAGATCATCAAAAAATCAAGTGGCGGCATCTACAACAATTCTGCCCAGATCTGGAACCATACATTTTTCTGGAACTGCATGAAGCCGCAGGGTGGCGGTGAGCCTTCTGGCGCTTTGGCTGCGGCCATCAATGCCAAGTTTGGCAGCTACGCCGCTTTCAAAGAAGCTTTCGTCAAAAGCGCCGTCGGCAATTTCGGCTCTGGCTGGACATGGTTGGTCAAAAAAGCAGACGGTTCTGTCGATATTGTTAACATGGGCGCTGCTGGCACGCCTTTGACAACGGCTGACAAAGCTTTGCTGACAGTGGACGTCTGGGAGCATGCTTACTACATCGACTACCGCAATATGCGCCCCAAGTTTGTTGAAACATTCCTCGACAAGTTGGTTAACTGGTCGTTTGCTGAAGCCAATTTCGCTTAAATTCAAGCCATTGAAGTTCGGCTCCAAAACCCGGCTCTGCCGGGTTTTTTGTTTGAAGGCAAAGGCAAGATGGATACGGTAGACACAATAGTTGTGGGTGCAGGTGTGGTGGGCTTGGCTGTGGCCCGGGCGCTGGCCCTGCAGGGGCTAGAGGTCATGATTCTTGAATCGGAGAATGCCATCGGGACAGGCACCAGTTCTCGTAACAGCGAGGTGATACACGCAGGGATTTATTACGCAGCAGGCTCTTTGAAAGCGCGTTTATGTGTGCAAGGCAAAGAAATGCTCTATGCCTACTGCAACGCGCGTGGCGTGGGACACAAACGCTGTGGCAAATTGATAGTGGCAACCTCACCTGAGCAGGTGGAACAGCTCGACACCATAGCGGCCAAAGCCCGAACCAACGGTGTCAACGACCTGGTCCAGCTGAGTCGCGAGCAGGCGCTGGTCATGGAGCCTGCGCTGCGGTGTGAGGCGGCGTTGCACTCACCCAGTACCGGTATTGTGGACAGCCACGCGCTGATGCTGTCGTACTTGGGTGACCTGGAACATGCTGGCGGAATGCTGGCGCTCAATTCACGTGTGAAGGCAGCGAGATTAAGTCACGGTCCGAGCAGTCATCCCCATGTGATTGTGATGGAAGATGGCATGGAGTTGAGCTGTCGCTACTTGGTCAACTCTGCGGGGTTAAGGGCTCCGGGTCTAACCCGCAGCATGTCGGGCTTGGCTGCACAATTCCAGCCCAGTGCTTATTACGCCAAAGGCAATTACTTTACGCTCTCAGGGCGATCGCCTTTCTCCCGTCTGATCTACCCTGTTCCAGAGGCTGCGGGTTTGGGTGTTCACTTGACACTGGACTTGGGTGGTCAAGCCAAATTTGGTCCAGATGTGCAGTGGGTCGATTCGCCCGACGACCTGCTGGTCGACCCTCAGCGGGGCGATGCTTTTTATGCTGAAGTTCGCAAATACTGGCCGGACTTGCCTGACCATGCTTTGCAAGCCGGTTATGCGGGCATTCGCCCCAAAATCAGTGGGCCGAGCGAAGGGGCTGCAGATTTTTCAATTCAAGGGCCAGAAATGCACGGGGTCGCAGGTTTGGTCAATTTACATGGTATCGAGTCGCCAGGTTTAACGAGTTCTCTTGCCATCGCTGAATTGACACAACGTTTCTTAATGACGTCAAACTGAAAAGACAGAACATGGGCTGATTGGGATCAATGCGCTGGCTTTTGGAAGTCGCTATTGTCTTGTTATCTCATTCGAATGGAGGTCACCATGACGACCAAGATCAATCTGGCTTATTGCAAGGAACGGAACGTGAGCGTGGATCTGAATCTGGGGTTCAGCCATTGCGTCATGGATCACCAGTGTTTCAGCGATGATGCATGCCCTTTAGATGGCCGTTTCCCATCCCGAGTTTCCAGCAAGGTCTGTAAACTGATGATTCAAAACGGTGTACCTGAAAAATACAAATCCAGGTTGGATGAAAATTAAGCAGGGATTGTCGGCGCAGTTTTTTGCAGTGCTTTCGCCACTTCTGTGACCAAAGCCGGTCCTTTGTAGATGAGGCCGGTGTAAATCTGAACCACATCGGCGCCCGCCTTGATTTTGGCCAGCGCGTCTTGACCGCACAAGATACCGCCAACACCGATGATCGGAAATTGAACGCCTAGTGCGGAGCGAAGTTGACCAATGACCCTATTGCTGGCTTCAAAAGCAGGTGTGCCTGACAGACCCCCAGTTTCGGTCGCATGCAGCATGCCCTGCACAGCCTCGCGGGCGAGGGTGGTGTTGGTAGCGATCACGCCATCCATGCCATGTTTGAGCAAGGTGGCAGCAATGACACTCACTTGTGTTTCGTCCAAATCAGGTGCAATTTTTAAAAACAAAGGGACATGTCGGCCATGCTGAGCGCTCAGTAGGGCGCGGCGCTCGACCAAGGCGCCGAGCAAGCCGTCGAGGGCCTCGTCGCTTTGCAGCGCTCGTAGATTCTTGGTATTGGGACTGGAAATATTCACCGTCACATAGTCGGCATGTGGGTAGACGCCGGACAGTGCGACAAGGTAGTCGTCCGTCGCGTTTTCGATGGGGGTGAGGGCGTTTTTGCCGATGTTTAAACCGAGCAAACGCCCCTGCTGGCGAAAGCGAGCTTGCTGCACATGCGCCACAAAGGCGTCCAGCCCCTCATTGTTAAAGCCCAGGCGGTTGATCAAGGCGTGTGCCTGGGGTAGGCGGAACATGCGCGGCTTGTCATTGCCCGGCTGGGCTTTGGGCGTAACCGTACCCACCTCGACAAAGCCAAAACCCATGGCGCCCAGGCCATCAATGCAGCGGGCGTTTTTGTCCAGGCCTGCTGCCAAGCCCACCCGGTTGGGAAATTGCAAACCTGCCAAGCTGATGGGGTCGCTGACAAAGGGCTGGCGGTAGAGCACATCCAGAAATGTGTTTTGAGTTTGGGCCAGCGCATTCAAGGTCAAGTCGTGTGCGGCTTCGGCGTCCAGGCTAAATAAAAAAGGGCGGGCGAGTGGATACAGGTTAATCATTGGATAATTTGCGCTTGCAGGTTGTGTGCGATTGGATGGATTGTCGCAAACATCACGTTTCTTTATTTCCGCCTTCTTTTTTGCACCAATGAATTTCAAATGACACAAGACGAACTCAAAGCGCTGGTAGGCCAAGCAGCCCTGCAATACGTGGTCCCTGGCGAAATTGTAGGTGTTGGCACCGGTTCAACGGTCAACAAATTCATTGAAGCACTGGCCTCGGTGAAAGATCAGATCAAAGGGGCGGTTTCAAGTTCTGAAGCGTCTACCGCTCGCCTTCATGCGCTCGGCATCCGAGTTTTTGATTGCAATGATGTAACCGAGTTGTCGGTCTACATTGATGGTGCAGATGAAATTGATGCGCAAGGTCACATGGTCAAAGGTGGTGGAGCAGCCTTGACCCGCGAGAAAATTGTGGCCGCTCAGTCGCGCCAGTTTGTGTGCATTGCCGACGAAAGCAAGCTGGTCAAAACTTTAGGGGCTTTCCCTCTACCGGTGGAAGTGATTCCCATGGCCACTGCCCGCGTCATACGCCAATTCGCGGTCATGGGCGGTGTGGCTAAAATTCGGCAAAAAGACGGACATCCGTTGGTGACCGACAACGGCCAACACATCTTGGATGTATCGGGCTTGCACATCACCGACCCATTAGCTTTTGAAACTCAGGTCAGCCAATGGCCCGGCGTGGTGACGGTGGGCGTGTTTGCTCACCAAAAATCGCATGTGTGTTTGCTGGGAACGGAAAACGGTGTGAAGACGTTGGTATTTTAATCAACCGGACTTGGCGATTCGACCACCCAGATAAGCCGCTCTGACCTCGTCGTTGGACCACAACTCGCCAGGCTTGCCTTGAACCGCCATTGTGCCGGTTTCAAGCACATAGCCACGGTCAGCGACTGACAGCGCCATGCGGGCGTTCTGCTCAACAAGCAGCACCGTGGTACCACGCCGCCGAATCTCGCCGATGATCGCAAATACCTTTTGAACGATCACTGGCGCGAGCCCCAGCGAAGGCTCGTCGAGCAACAGCAAGCGCGGCTTGGCCATCAATCCGCGCGCTACCGCAACCATCTGCTGCTGGCCGCCTGACAGTGTCCAGCCTAAGGCGTCGGCAAACGGTCTGATGTCCGGAAACAGGTCGAACATTTCATCCGATTCGATAACCAATTGCGACTTGGCTATGCGACCGCGGTTAGACGCACCGAGCATGATGTTTTCCCGCGCTGTCAAGCCGGGAAAAAGGCGTCTACCTTCGGGGACATGGGCGATGCCGAGTTTGACGATCGTCTCGGGTGCGAGCCCGGCGATGGATTGGCCGTCAAAAATGATGTCTCCTTGCGCAGGCTTCATCAAGCCTGAGATGGTTCGCAGCGTGGTCGACTTGCCGGCGCCATTGGCTCCGAGCAGTGTGACGACTTCGCCTGCATCCACAGCGATCGACAGGCCGTGAAGCGCCTCGATCTCGCCGTAGCGAACGACCAGACCTTCAAGTGAAATCAGGGGCATCGGGTTCGCTTCCCAAGTAGGCGGCAATCACGTCGGGCTGACGCAGCACCTCGGCAGCGACGCCATCGGCGATGCGTTTGCCGAAGTTCAGCACGGTGATGTGCTCGGCGACCTCGGTGACGAGTGTCATGTCGTGGTCAATGATCAGGATCGTTAAGCCTTTGGCTGCGATGCGTTTGAGCAAGTCTTGCAAGCCTATCTTTTCGCTCGAATTAAGGCCGGCAGCGGGTTCGTCTAGGAGCAGAAGCGTTGGGTTGCCGGCCAGAGCGCGAGCGATTTCGATCAGACGTTGATGGCCGTAGGAAAACCCAGTGACGAGTTCTTGCGCGCGGGCCTCCAGGCCGACGAAAGCCAGCGCTGCACGTGCGCGCGTGACAAGTGCCGCATGTCCTTTGTCGATCTCGTTACCAGGATGCTCAGCACCGATGATCACATTCTCCAGGGCTGTCATAGATCTGAACAACCTGATGTTCTGGAATGTTCGTCCTAGGCCGGCAGCAGTTCGAGCGTGTGGGGGTAGTGCAGTTACGTCCTGCCCGGCAAGCAAGATTTTGCCTGCAGTTCCGACATACAGACCAGAGAGTACATTGAGCGTCGTCGTCTTGCCCGAACCGTTGGGGCCAATGAGAGCGTGCACACTGCCGCGTCTGACCGAGAAAGAGATGTCGTCGACCGCCTTAACGCCGCCAAAGTGCTTGGCAAGACCTTGCACTTCGAGTGCGGGTGCTGATTCGACAGCAGATTTGCGTTGTGGCGGCGAGAGCATCAGGTCGGGAGCCGCATCGGTAAATGGTGGCAGTGGGAGCCAGCGGCGTAATTGGTCTTGAACGAAGCCCCAGATGCCGTCAGGCATGTAACGGATGATCAGCACGATAGACAGGCCGTAGATTGCAAGGTACAGGCCGGGAATGCTCTTCATGAAACGCAGGCTCTCAGGCAACACGATCAGCAGGCCGGTACCGATCAAGGCGCCCACCGGAGAGGCGACACCGCCCAGGAGTGTCATTGTGATGAAGACTATCGACTCACCAAAGCTGAACTGGTCGGGACTGACATAAGCAAAGCCTCCGGCGAACAAGCCGCCGCCAATTCCCCCGAGAACCGCTGAAAGGGCAAAGGCCGCAACTTTAACCTTGTAGACATTAACCCCGGCAACCCCAGCAGCGAGTTCGTTGTCGCGCACTGCGCGCATTGCTCTGCCCAGCGGGGTTTGTGGCAAGCGCCATACAAGGTAACCAATCAGCGCCAGTGCGAACACGCACAGCCCCAAGAAACCCTGAGAAGACTGGAACAGTTCGGGTCGCTGTATCTTGCCTACGCCATCGGGTCCATGTGTAACCGGGATCCAGTTGACCATGACCAAAGTGATAATCTGCTGAAAACTGATCGTGACCATTGCCAGATAGTGACCGCCAAGCTTGAGTGTTGTCATTCCCAGCAATGCACCCATCACCAGCGCGAAACCTGAACCCATTGACAATGCGAGCCAGAAGTTCATGTGCAGATCGGTGGTGCCGATTCCGACTGCATAGGCGCCGAAACCGAAGAATGCAGCTTGCGCCAGATTGATCTGGCCGCACAGTCCCAGCACGATGGTCAAGCCGAAGACGGCGATCCCGAAAGTTGCTGTCTGCACCAAGATGTGTACCGTGTAACCCTGCATCGGCACCAGCACAACAAGTGCAATCGCGAGTGCCGAGAACAGCGCGAATGCGAGAGTGCCAGCGACAGCGCGCCCAGGCTGATTTGAGGCGTTGACAGTTTTTTCCATCTAGGCTTTCTCTGCCACGCGTTCGCCAAAAATGCCCTGTGGCCTGAAGATCAGGAATGCGACGAGCACAAGAAACGCGAAGCCGTCCTTGTAAGGAACTGATACATAGGCCGCTCCGAAGGTTTCTATGACGCCAAGCGCAAGACCACCGATGATCGCACCTTTGACATCGCCAAAGCCGCCAATGATGGTCGCGGCAAAGGCCTTGAGTGCGATTGTCGCGCCCATCTGTATCGATACAAACAAGATAGGCGCGACCAAGATGCCGGCCACGCCGCCAAGCAAAGCCGAATAGACGAAAGTCAGCATGATCATGGTCGCCACAGGAATGCCTAGCAGAGCCGCCATCTCCTTGTCCTGCGAGGTGGCCTGTAACTTCTTGCCCAGCATCGTGCGCTCAAAGAACCAGAAGTTGAACGCGACGAGGATGAGCGTCACCACCATGATCAGCAGATACTGGCTATCGAGATAAACCGGACCAATCTGAAGGCCAGGCGTCTCGAACCAGCCGGACAGAACTTGAGGCTGTGGACCATAGAGCGCAAGTACGGTATTGGCCAGAAAGATCGACGCACCGATGGTCGCGATGATCACAGGCAAGAAAGTTCGGTTGCGTAGGGGGTAATAGACGCCTAGGTTGAAGATTACCCCCAATATCGCCATGCCGCCCATCGCAGCGATGAAAGCCAACCAGTACGGCCACTGCAAGTCGACAGCAAAGACAACCATCAGGTAGGCGCCAACCATTGAGAACTCGCCCTGGGCAAAATTCACGACATTGGTTGCACGGAAGATCAGGACGAATCCAAGCGCAACCAGCGCATAGACCGCCCCGATACCCAAACCCGTGAACAGGAGTTGGAGAGCGAGATCCATTCGCCGTCTTCAGGAGGACGATTCAACGTGCTTGTCGAAGACGATGATGCCTTTTTCGTTTCGGACGATGTTGTAGCCGTGCAGCCCATCACCGTTAGCGTCGAAGTTGTACTCGCCTTCTGCACCGGCATGCTTGCGTATCGAGAGGATAGCTTCCCGAATCGCGGCGGGGTCTGTCTTGCCGGCCTTCTTGATCGCCATGCACAGGACCGTGATGGCGTCGTAAGTCCACGCGGCAAGGTTGTCTGGCGCGACCTTTGCAACCTCACGGTAGGCCTTGCCGAAAGCCCTGGCCGCATCGCTCGACTCCTCAGCGTAATCAGCGACGCCAAAAGTGCCATGCAATGCAGGTCCTGCCAGCTTCAATGCGGTGACAGCCACAATGGACGGTGAGCCGACGTAGGGAATCGTCACACCGAGCTGGCGCAGTTGGCGAGCGAAGATGCCAAGATCATTCTCGAAAGTAAAGTACGAACCCAGGATATCTGCGCCTGACTGCTTGATAGCAAGAACCACTGGCGTGAAGTCCTGACTCTGGTTGGAGTAGCCCTGGTCGAGCACGACACTCGCGCCGTTAAGCTTAGCCAGTCCGGCAGTCAGTGCCTTGCCGCCGGCCGTTCCGAAAGCGTCCGTCGAATGCACGATGGCCCATTTCTTCTTGCCTAGCGTTTTCACGCCGTATTCTGCGATCACACTGCCAGAATAGAGGTCGTTGGGGCGGAATCGGAAAATCCAAGGGTTGCCCATGTGGGTCAGCGCAGGGTCTGTGCCACCTATGAGCACAGGCTTGCCAACCTTGAGCACGTCGGGCGCAATTGCATGCACTTGGGTCGATCGGATCGAACCCAAGAATGCCACGATGTCGGGCTGAGATGCAAGCTTGGAGAAAGCGAGAACGATACCAGGATTGGTCGTCTGATCGTCTTCAACAATGAGCTCAACCTGTTTGCCAAGCACCCCGCCAGCCTTGTTGACCGCATCGATGGCTATCTTTGCGCCGATTTGTGCGTATCGGCCAGACTCCGCAGCAGGCCCAGTGACCGGAGCGCACATGCCGATCTTGATCGTCGCGCCTTGCGCGTTCGCTCGATCGAACAGAGCCGGCAGCGCGATACCTGCTGTGAGACCGGTGGAAAAATGCCTACGTGAGAGAGTCATGTGTAATTCTCCAAAGAAACTTTTAAGCCTGCAAATTCAGTCTATAGCAGATTCTTTGCACGTGCAAACTAAATAAAAAACAATTAAATAAAAAACCAAATAAAAAACCATCCTCTACAACTGGGCCACCCCTTACGCACTGTTCTCAAACGATCAGTTTTTAAACCTTTGGGAGGTACTTTGGTTGTCTGAGGTAGGACGTAGCACTCATTAACTAAGCACTCATCCCTTGGTGCCGCAGCAAGGCATCTAGGCTGGGCTCGCGGCCTCTGAAGGCTTTGAACGATTCGAGGGCGGTGCGGCTGCCACCAGCTTCCAGTATGGCTTTACGGTAACGGCGACCGGTCTCGATGTCGTGGCTGCCGTCGCTTTGCAGGGTTTCTTCAAACGCTGCATAGGCGTCGGCGCTGAGCACTTCAGCCCATTTGTAGCTGTAGTAGCCAGCGGCATAGCCTCCGGCAAAGATGTGGCTGAAAGTGTGGGCTGAGCGGTTGAAAGCAGGCGAGGGCAACACAGCCACTTCGGCGCGCACAGCTTGCAGCAAGGGCATGAAGTCTTGCGCTGGGTCGTGGGATGAATGTAGGAGCATGTCAAACAAGGCAAACTCGATCTGACGCAGCGTTTGCAGTCCGCTTTGGTAGTTTTTGGCGGCGACCATCTTGTCGAACAGTGCACGGGGTAGGGGTTCACCGGTGTCCACATGGGCGGTCATGTGGCGTAGCACTTCCCATTCCCAACAAAAGTTCTCCATGAATTGGCTGGGCAACTCGACCGCATCCCACTCAACACCGCTGATGCCGGACACATCACGTTCGTTCACTTGCGTGAGCATGTGGTGCAAACCGTGACCAAATTCGTGGAAGAGAGTGGTCACATCGTCGTGAGTCAATAAGGCCGGTTTGCCGTCTACGCCGTCAGCAAAGTTGCACACCAGTTGGGCCACAGGAGTTTGCAACTGACCGGTGTCAGGTCGCAGCCAGCGGGCACGCACATCGTCCATCCAGGCGCCGCCGCGCTTGCCATTTCGAGCAGGTTGGTCCAGATAGAACTGACCGACCAACGCCCCCTGTCGCTCAATGCGGTAGAACTGAACTGCGGGATGCCAGATGGGGGCCGTGTCGGTTCGAATGCTGACTTCAAACAGGGTTTCGATGATCTTGAACAAACCTGCCAGCACTTTCGGTGCGGTGAAGTATTGCTTGACCTCTTGTTCGCTGAAACTGTAGCGGGCCTCTTTGAGTTTTTCGCCAATGTATGGCCAGTCCCATGCTTGTGGGTCTTGCAGGTTTAAATGCTCGGCTGCAAATGCGCGAAGATCGGCTACATCTTTTTGTGCAAAAGGGCGAGCGCGTGCGGCCAGATCCCTCAAAAATGTGATCACTTTGGTCGGTGACTCGGCCATTTTGGGAACCAAGGAGACTTCAGCAAAGTTGGCAAAGCCTAGCAACTGAGCCTCTTCTTTGCGCAAAGTCAGAATGTCTTTGATCAATGACGAGTTGTCAAAGCGCTGAGCATCACCCACAGCTTGGTCTGAAGCGCGAGTTACATGCGCACGGTAAAGTTTCTCTCGCAATCCACTGCTTTGTGCAAATTGCATGACTGGCAGATAGCACGGCATTTTGAGGGTCAGTTTGTAGCCAGTTTGTCCGTCTTTTTCAGCAGATGTTTTAGCCGCCTGCTTGACATCGTCGGGGACGCCGATGAGATCGTTTTCGTTGACCAACAAAGCAAAACTGTCTGTAGCGTCCAGAGTGTTCTCGCTGAACTTTTGGCCCACTTCGGCCTGTTGTTCTTGTATAGCCGCAAAACGCTGCTTGGCCGCACCGGTCAGATCGGCACCACCCAATACAAAGTTGCGCATGGCATTGAGGTGCGCTTGCTTTTGTTCTGTATTGAGTGTGTTTATGTCAATCGCCTTGTACTTGGCATACAGGCGTTCGTCCGAACCCAATCGTGTCCAGAATTCGGTGACTTTAGGCAATGCCGCATTGAACGCTGCGCGAAACTCCGGGCTGTCGGCCACGCTGTTAAGGTGATTGACAGCGCCCCAGGCACGCCCTAATTTCTCAGTGGCTACATCCAGCACTTGCGCAATGGCTTTCCATTCGGTCGGAAAGTTCAACTGCGTAACGGTGTCAAGAGCGGTTTGGGCTTGCGCCATCAAGACGTCCACTGCAGGTTCAACGTGTTCGGGTTGGACTGCGTCAAACAAAGGAAGATCTGCAAAATCGAGCAAAGGGTTAGACATGTGTGGCGCTGCAATTAAAAGGAATAAGACTTATTTGGTGACAGATTCTGCGGCTTCAAGGGTGTTGACCAATAGCATGGTGATGGTCATGGGGCCAACGCCGCCGGGCACGGGGGTGATGTGGCTGGCGACTTCTTTGACGCCATCAAAGTCCACGTCGCCGCACAATTTGCCCTCGTCGTTGCGGTTCATGCCCACGTCCAGCACCACCGCGCCGGGCTTGACCATGTCGACGGTCAGCACGTTGCGCTTGCCCACGGCAGCGACGATCACGTCAGCTTGCAGCGTCATGGCTTTCAGGTCGGGCGTGGCGCTGTGGCAGATGGTCACGGTGGCGTTCTTTTGCAAGAGCATCAACGCCATGGGTTTGCCAACAATATTGCTGCGGCCAATTACCACTGCGTGTTTGCCCTTGAGGTCATAGTCAATGCTCTCCAGCATCATCATGCAGCCGTAAGGTGTGCAGGGCCAAAAGCCCGGCATGCCTGTCATCAAGGCACCGGCGCTGGCGATGTGAAAGCCGTCTACGTCTTTGGCCGGGCTGATGGCTTCAATCACCTTTTGGCCGTCAATGTGCGCTGGCAGGGGCAGTTGGACCAAGATGCCATGAATGCTTGGGTCCTGGTTCAGCCCTTCAACGCGGGCCAGCAAGTCGGACTCGGTCATCGTGGCATCGTACTTTTCAAGCACTGAATGCAGGCCCGCGTCTTCGCAAGCTTTGACCTTATTGCGCACATACACTTGGCTGGCTGGATTGTCACCGACCAACACCACGGCCAAGCCTGGCGTCGTGCCTTTGGCTTTGAGGGCTTGGACACGGGCAGCCACTTCGGCGCGCAGTTTTTTGGAAAGTTGGTTGCCATCTATCAGTTGGGCGGTCATCTTGAATCACTTAATAAAGGCAGAGGAAAAATGCAAAACGCCCGACGAGCGCGGGCGTTTCAGAGGCAACTAATGGCTCAAGCCTTGGGTGCGTTTTGCCCCAAGGCAATCTTGAGCAAATCAGCCACGGTGTTGGCGTTGAGTTTTTCCATGATGTTGGCGCGGTGCGCTTCCACGGTTTTGATGCTGATGCCTAAATCATCGGCGATCTGTTTGTTCAGGCGACCGGCGACGATGCGCTCGAGTACTTGCGCCTCACGGCCTGTGAGCTTGGACATCAAGGCGTCACGACTGGCCGCTTGTTGGAAGTCGGCAAAGGATTCACGCGCATTGTCGAGCATGCGCTCGACCAAATTCACCAGGTCGTCTTCTTTGAAAGGTTTTTGGATGAAATCCATCGCGCCTTTTTTCATCGTGTTCACCGCCATGGGCACATCACCGTGACCGGTAATGAAGACTATGGGCAAGGGGGATTTGCGCTCGATCAGACGGTCTTGGAGTTCAAGGCCAGTCATGCCGCCCATTCGGATGTCTGCGATCAGGCAAGCCACTTCACGTGGGTCATAGCGGCTGATGAAAGTTTCCGCAGAATCGAAACAGCGAACGCGGTAGTCTTTACCTTCAAGCAACCATTGCAAGGAATCGCGCACAGCTTCGTCGTCGTCAACAACGTACACAGTGCCTTTTTTCGGAATCAAACTCATGCGGTTACCCCGGGTAATTTTTCAGTGTCTGGTAAAGGTGTCCCGGATACAGGAATCCAGAAGGAGAAACAACAACCTTGTACATCGTCGGCATTGTAGAGGTTCTCGGCAACGATTCTGCCTTGATGCGATTCGACAATGCTGCGACACAAATTAAGACCAATGCCCATACCTTCTACCTTTGTAGAGAAAAAGGCCTCATACAAATGCTCCAGCACCTCCGGTGGCAGCCCTTTTCCCGTGTCGGTGACTGAAAAATTGACGACAGAATGTCCATTGATCATTTTGGGTATAACTTGTAATTCAACTTGTCTTGCACCCATGGGGCGCTGAGCATTGTCAATGGATTCGGCTGCATTTTTCATCAAGTTGACCAGGACTTGCTCAATCAAAATCGGATCGACCATGAGTTGAGGCAATCGTGCTGCCACGTAATGTGACAGGCGCACGTTGCGTCTGCGTAACTCAATTTCGGCCAACTCGACGGCTTCATTCACCATGGTCAGTACATCAGAAGGGGTCCTGTTGGGCTCGCTGCGTTTCACAAAAGAACGGATGCGCTGAATAATCTGACCTGCTCGCTGGGCTTGGTGGGCCGTTTTCTCCAGGGCCCAGAGCATGTCTTTTTCATTGATGTTTTGGCTGCGAATGCGACTGACCAAACCATTGCAGTAGTTGCTGATGGCGGTCAGGGGTTGGTTCAATTCATGAGCAACGCTAGAGGCCATCTCGCCCATCGTGATCAGCCGGCTGGCGGTCTGCGCCCGCTCTGCTTGTTGTGCGGCAACTTCTTCGGCTTGCCGCCTGGCTGTGATATCCGTTGCAATGACCATTTGAGCCAGTCTGCCATCTGCCCAGTTGATATAGCGGGAGCGAACTTCGAGCCATTTACCCAAAATTGGAATGAACAACTCAGCTCGCTCTGAAGGCGCCACCGTCAGGCTTTCGGTCGGCAGTCCTGCAAAAGCATCGACGTCGTCGTCATTGGGTGTTTCTTTACTCAACTCGATAACACCGGCCTCCGCGACAAGACTTAAGTGCCCTTGTGTATTGGCACCAAACCATTGTCGATACAGTTTGTTGGCAAACAATAATTCTGACCGACCCAAAGGGGCGACGGAAACGGCTGCGTCCAGTGCTTCTAAAACAATCGTAAATCGGTCGTGTGCTGCAGCCAGTTGTTCTCGAATGCGATTGGGCTCTGTGATGTCTGTCATGGAGGTCATCCAGCCGCTTTGTTTGCCCACCGCATCAATCAAGGGGCTGACATACAGTCGCGCATCAAAAATACTTTTGTCTTTTCGCTTGACCCGTACCTGAAAGCCGCCAGGTATGCTGTGTCCACTGATCTCTTCATTCAGACGTGTCATCAGGTGTTCCCGGTCATCTTCGGGCCAATAGACAAAGGGCGCGGTGGTACCCACCAATTCGCTCTCTGTCCAACCGGTCATTTGGCAGAAGGCTACATTGACGTAACTGATCCGGCCATGCATGTCTAAGGCCCGCATGCCTGTGAGCATGGAGTTTTCCATGGCGCGACGAAAGTTGGTTTCTGCAACCAAGGCTTGCTGTGTTTGCATGCGTCTGCGTGTATGTCGCCAATTACCAATCAGCATCCATGCAGTCATCACGCTCAAAGCGCAAACCAACCAAAACAAGCCACTGCCGACAACACCTTGGGAGGTTCGCCATGCTTGCGCACGCAAGATCAAACCATTGCCAACGGGAGAGACTGGGACCTCGTATTCATTTTCTTCTCGGCCAGCCCAAGTTTGTAAATTCCATATTTGCGTTCTTTTGGGTATCGATTGACCCGCAAGCATTTGACCTTCGCTGTCCAGCAGAGCCACAGCATATTTGGCCATGATTTCAGTCGGGACCCCATAGCGCAAGAGTCCTTCAATGCTGTACTCACCCATCAATACACCGCTGAATCGGCCATTGTCATCTGTCAATGGTGTGTGCAGTTGCAGCACCGGTAGCGCATTTATGCTGTCCTTTAATTTATTCAGCTCAATTTGGGCATAGACGGGTTGCATGAGATCTCTGGCCAGTCCGTAGCTGTTCTCGGTCTCGCCTATTTTGAGCGTCTCGCCTGCTGTCCACGATTGACCGTTATTTAAACTGGGTGCCCTGCGGGTTGCGATGATCCGGCGTCTGCTGTCAATCCAAGTCAAAGCTTGCAATTCGGGATTTTGCATAACCAGTGACTCTGCGCGCAACATGAATTTTTCGCGGTCCAATTCTTTGTTAGAAATGTCTCTTGCCAGCCGCATGATTTGCTCTTGCCTTTCCAGCAAGCGCAGCCTCAATCGCTGCTGACCATATTCCACATCTCGTTTGACGGCTTCTTGTTCACGGTCAATTTCTTCGACTCTCAAGTACCAAAATGAGGATACGATCGCAGCCAAAAAAAGCAATACCGCAGCAACGGGGGCTAAAGTGGCAAAGCGGTCTTGTCTATGCGGCGCTTGCCGTTTCCACCAGCGTTGCCATAAAACGACGGGTTTGAACTGTAATTTTCTGCCGGAAGCAAAGCGGAATTTCATGTTTGCGAGTGTAGATGAATGCTGTTTGATCGTCATATTAGTCTCAGGCCTCATCACTCTATGGTAAAAATTTCATAATACAAAATCAATAGGCACTATTTGAAATTTTTTGTAAAATGTGAGAAACTCCGAATACAAATTTTTTAACGGCCTAAACACAAGGAGACAACCATGTCAGCCGTACCCTCGAATCAGTTGGGATTGGATCTGGACGTCCAAGAAACCCGTGAGTGGATGGACGCACTGTCCGCGGTTATCGAGAAGGAAGGCGGGGAAAGAGCGCACTTCTTGCTGGAACAGCTGCTCGAGCATGCGCGTGAAAGCAGCATTGACATGCCGTTTTCCGCTAATACGGGCTATGTCAACACGCTTGAGCCTTCACAAGAAGCACATTGCCCCGGCAATATTGAGATAGAAGAGCGCCTTAGGGCCTACATGCGCTGGAACGCCATGGCGATGGTGGTCAAAGCCAACCGCCACAACCCGGCCGACGGCGGTGACTTGGGTGGCCACATTGGCTCATTCGCATCTTTGGCACACATGTTTGGTGCTGGTTTTAACCACTTCTGGCACGCTGAAAACGAAAACCACGGTGGCGACTGCTTGTACATCCA
>CANBWK010000023.1 GCA_947373105.1 Comamonadaceae bacterium
CACGCCGAGTTCGACCCGGCAGGTGGCTGCCTCTACACCACCACCTTTGTGATGGCCATGAACAAGGCCAAGTACAACGCCCTGCCCGCTGACTTGAAGAAGGTCATTGATGACAACAGTGGCATCGAAACTTCAGGCTGGTTAGGCAAAGTCCAACAAGAGGGTGATGTGGCCGGTCGCAAGTCGGCCTCGGACCGCAACAACACCATCTTCACCATCAACGCGGAAGAAGCACAGGACTTCCGCCGTAAATCCCGCTCTTTGGAAATTGAGTGGATTGAAGACATGAACAAACGTGGCTTCGATGGTCGCAAACTCATGGATACCGCGCGTGCTTTGATTGAAAAACACACGAAGACCCAAGCAACATCAGCAAAGAAACCAGCCAAAAAGGCTTAATCTTGAAACGGTCAGGTTCAAAGGGCTCCTCATGGAGCCCTTTTTTATACCTCATGGATTGAATCCCTTTAAACTGCACCTATGCACCGCAGCCCTATTCAATTTTGTAAAACATGCGCCGCTCCCGTGGCTTATCGACTTCCAGACGATGGTGACACCCGGGAACGCGCTATTTGTTCCGCCTGCCATCTGGTGCATTACGAAAACCCGTTGAATGTGGTGGGCACCGTGCCTGTCTTGGGTGATCGGGTTCTGCTGTGCAAAAGAAACATTGAACCTCGAAAAGGCAAATGGACACTGCCCGCTGGTTTCATGGAACTGGGTGAAACGACCGAACAAGGCGCTGCGCGCGAAACGCGCGAAGAAGCTGGGGCTGAATTCACGGTGCAGGACCTGTTCACCGTCATGAGTGTGCCGCGCGTAGGGCAAGTCCATCTGTACTACCTTGCTCAACTGAGCCATGACCGGTTTGACCCGGGTCACGAAACCCAAGAGGCGAGGCTCTTCAGCGAAGCAGAAATTCCTTGGAACGAATTGGCCTTTCGCACGGTCAAAGAAACACTTGAACGGTTCTTTGCTGACCGCGCATCGGGGCAGTTCAAAGTGCACGCCTTTGACATCGAATAACCCCTTGATTTCAACAGACCACCATGGTCTACGGTGAACGTTTCAACACCATCAGTCACCTGATTGGTTTTCTTTTGGCCGCTCTGGGCACGGCGGTCTTGGTCGTCATTGCCGCTCAGTCGGGCGACCCTTGGAAGGTGGTCAGTTTTGCAATTTACGGCACCTTGCTGATGGTCTTGTACGGCAGTTCCACCCTTTATCACAGCGTGCAAGGCCGCACAAAACATGTATTTCAAAAACTGGACCACTGCAGCATTTACTTGTTGATCGCTGGCAGCTATATGCCTTTTGCCTTGGTCACACTGAGAGGCCCTTGGGGCTGGACTTTATTGGGTGTGATTTGGGGTTTGGCATTGCTGGGCATGGCGCAAGAAATCTGGTTGCCAACGCGCACACGCTCACTCTCCATGCTGATCTACGTCTTGATGGGATGGCTCGCGCTGGTGTGCATTCTCCCGCTTTGGGACGCACTCAGTCCCGCGGGTTTTGGTGGCTTACTGGCAGGCGGCGCTTGGTATACCTTGGGCATTGTTTTTTATGCCACTGATCATCGCCTGCGCCATGGCCATGGCATCTGGCACTTGTTTGTGCTGGCAGGCAGTACCTGTCACTTTTTCACGGTCTTGCTTTTTGTAGCGTGACTGGCTTTTACCCCAGCTTCAAACATCAATCGCCACTGAAGATCCTGCCAGCTTGCGCAATTCAAATTTTTGGATCTTTCCGGTGCTGGTTTTCGGCAACTCGCCAAACACAATTGCTCGGGGCACTTTAAAGCCCGCCAAATGCAATTTGCAATGTGCCACCATGGCTTGGGCAGTGGTGGTCGCGCCGGCTTTAAGCTCTACAAAAGCGCAGGGCGTCTCGCCCCAACGCGCATCGGGCTTGGCAACGACAGCGGCGGCCAGCACATCGGGGTGACGGTACAAAACATCTTCGACCTCGATCGACGATATATTTTCGCCCCCCGAGATGATGATGTCTTTGCTGCGGTCCTTGATTTTGATGTAGCCATCGGGGTACTGCACCGCCAAATCGCCACTGTGGAACCAACCGCCAGCAAACGCTTCTTGCGTTGCTTTGGGGTTTTTCAAATAACCCTTCATGGCGATGTTGCCTTTGAACATGATTTCGCCCATCGTCTCGCCGTCATGCGGAACAGGCTTCAGAGTTTCCGGGTCCAGCACACACACTTCGCGCTCAAGGTGATAGCGCACCCCTTGGCGCGCATTCAAACGGGCGCGATCACCGATCGGCAGTTGTTGCCATGCCTCATGTTTGGCGCATACCGTGGCAGGACCATACACTTCGGTTAAACCATAGACGTGGGTCAAATCAAAACCCATTTTCTCCATGCCTTCAATCATCGAAGCCGGTGGCGCAGCGCCCGCCACCATGGCTTTGATGTCTGATGGCAATCCCTGTTTCATTTCATCCGGTGCGTTGACCAGCAAGCCATGAACGATCGGTGCCCCGCAGTAATGCGTCACGCCGTGTGCACGCATCATGTCAAAAATGCTTTGTGCATCCACTTTGCGTAAACACACATTCACTGCGGCACGGGCGGCCAAGGTCCAGGGAAAGCACCAGCCATTGCAATGAAACATGGGCAGCGTCCAGAGATAAGCGGCATGTTTGGGCATGTCCCATTCCAGAATATTGGAAATCGCATTGGTGGCTGCACCACGATGGTGGTAGACCACACCTTTGGGGTTGCCGGTTGTGCCACTGGTGTAGTTCAGGGCAATGGCATCCCATTCGTTGTCCGGCAATTGCCAGGCAAACTGCGGGTCGCCTTGGGCCAAGAAGGCTTCGTAATCGATCTGCCCCTGACGCTCGGACGGCCCGGTGTAAAGCGGATCGATCACATCGATCACGAGCAACGGTCTGGTCGATTGACGCAGCGCCAAGGCTTTGTGAAGGGTGCCTGAGAATTCCGGGTCCACGATCACCACTTTGGCCTCCCCATGGTCCAGCATGAAAGCCACCGTCTCGGGGTCCAGCCGGGTGTTCAAGGCGTTCAACACAGCGCCAGCCATGGGAATACCAAAATGGGCCTCCACCATCGGGGGCGTGTTGGGCAGCATCACGGCAACGGTGTCGTTCTTGCCGACACCCGCCAAAACCAGCGCACTGGCAAGTTGGCGACATCGGTCATAAGTCACACCCCAGGTCTGACGAACAGCCTGCGGCCCCAAACCGTGCACGACGGCCAGCCGGTCCGGGTAGACCTGGGCCGTGCGCTCAATGAACGTCAGCGGGGACATGGCTGCAAAATTGGCAGCTGTTTGCGGTAAGTCCTGATCGAACATCGAAGTCATTGCGGTCTCCTTTTGAAGGTGATTGTCCATTGAAACCGATCTGGCTGACAGCGCAATGACCAGCACAACGCCGGATCGGTGAAAATAAGCCCGTGGCCATCCCTCAATCCTTTTTGCAAGAGTTACTTTCCCGCGTCGATGTGGTCGAGGTGGTGGGCCGCTACGTCCAACTGAAAAAGGGCGGGGCTAACTTCATGGGGCTGTGCCCTTTTCATGGCGAAAAGTCCCCCAGTTTCAGTGTCAGCCCCACCAAGCAATTCTTTCATTGTTTCGGATGCGGCAAAAGCGGCGATGCTCTGGGCTTCTTGATGGAGCACGCAGGCATGACTTTCATTGAGGCCGTCAAGGATTTGGCCCAACAGGTCGGCATGGTGGTGCCCGAAGAAGACCAATCTCCCGCCGAGCGCGCGCGCGCAATTGAACAACGCAAAATACAAACTTCATTGACTGAAGTGCTAGAGAAAGCGGGAGAGTCTTACCGTCAGCACCTCAAAGCAGCACCCAATGCTGTGGCCTATCTCAAAAGACGTGGTTTGTCGGGCCACATTGCCAAGCGCTTTGGGCTGGGCTTTGCGCCGGAAGGCTGGCGTAGCCTGGCGAGCGTATTTCCGAATTACGACGACCCGCTTTTGGCTGAAAGCGGCCTGGTGATCGTCAACGAAGAAGACAGCAAGCGCTACGACCGCTTTCGCGATCGCGTGATGTTCCCGATCCGCAACATCAAAGGCGAATGCATCGGCTTTGGCGGACGCGTCATGGGTGACGGAACGCCCAAATACTTGAACTCACCAGAAACGCCGGTGTTTCACAAAGGCCGCGAACTGTATGGTCTGTTCGAAGCCCGCGAAGCCCTTCATTCGGCGGGTTTTGTGCTGGTCACCGAAGGCTATATGGATGTGGTGGCCTTGGCGCAAATGGGGTTCCCCAATGCGGTCGCCACCTTGGGGACTGCTTGCACACCCGACCATGTCCAAAAGTTGTTCCGTTTTACCGATGCGGTGGTGTTCAGTTTTGATGGCGACTCAGCCGGTCGGCGGGCTGCCCGCAAAGCGCTGGATGGCGCCCTGCCCTACGCCACGGATGTGCGCAGTATCAAGTTTTTGTTTTTGCCAGCCGAACACGACCCTGACAGTTACATCCGCGAATTTGGCCGTGAAGGGTTTGCACAATGTGTGACGCAAGCCACCCCTTTGTCGCGTTTTTTGATCGAAGTCGCCAAAGAGAGCTGCGATCTGGAAAACGCCGAAGGTCGCGCGCGCATGTCCAGCAATGCCGCCCCGCTTTGGCGGATGCTTCCCGATGGCGCCTTGAAGCGGCAACTGCTGAGCGAACTGGCTGCTTTGATCCAACTCGATGCCGCTGAGTTAGGCAGTTTGTGGCAATCACAAGCTGAAAAAGCCTTGTCGCGCAGCGCACCACGTCAGGCTTTACCCCCCCCGGGCAGGCTCTCAGAGCATGAGCTTACCGATGCGGATTTGTCAGCGCAGCCCTCAGACATCTATATCAGCTCCACAGAATACGCCCACTTCAAGCCCGCCCAGCGAGCACCATCGCCTTGGAAGAAAGACGCCAACGGAAAATGGCGAAAAGAAGACAGTCCGCCCCCCTCCATGGGGCCACGCAGCCCGCCTGCCAGCCGAGCCGACCATGCTTGCCGCCTGATGCTGGGCAATATGGCGCTTTGGGACAGCATGACCGGCGAAGACCACGCCATGCTGTGCGCATTGCCTTCACCCCACGGCGGCTTGTTTGCCTGGCTGGAAAGCCAGTTCCATGACCATGGCCCTTTGGCATGGAGCACGCTTGAAGTCGACATCAAAGGTCAAATTTTTGCACCCTTGGCACAGAAACTCATGGCCACTCATCTGCCTGTGGACCCGACCACGGACTCAAGCGTCTCCCCTGAAGAGGCGAAATTGGAACTGAGGCAGTTGCTCAATTTGATGCTGATCGATCGCCTCAAACTGTTGCAAACCGAGGCACTGGCCGAGGTAGAAAAGCAGCAAGATCCCCTGGCTTTAGAGCGATGGCGCAGTTTAGACAAACGCCGTAAAGAGCTGATGGCTTCTGGGGTCTAAGCATCTTTCGGGTATAATCCACTTTTCTCGGCAAGAGCGACAGCAATACCTCCGGTCCGACCAATGCCTTTTGCGCACCCTCTACGGGATGGTCACCTCACCGCAAGGACTGCATACCAAATGTTCGCCCACACATCTTGCCTTCAACAAAAGTTTCATTTGTAGCCGTTACCCGCGCCAGGAGTTTGTGGCGCAGTTCGTGTTTTTCCTTGTCAGTTTTGATGTCCTGAGGTTCTACCCATGCCTGCTCAAAAGTCGAAGAAGCCCGTTCCCGTCGCCAAAAAGGCCCTTTCTGCAAAAGCCCCAAGCAAAACCAAGGCTGTTGCAAAAGCGGCTCCCGCCAAAGTAAGCAAGACCCCCGCCAAACCCGTGGCTAAAAAAGTTGCCGCCAAACCGGTTGCAAAAGTCAAAGTGACTGCCAAAGTGGTGACCAAAGCCAAATCGGCTGTCAAAGCCAAAGTAGTTGCGAAAGTGGCTGCCAAAGTGGCTGCGAAAGTCTTGCCTAAGGCGAAAGCCAAAACACCTGTCGCAAAAAAGGCGCTCCCAACTGCAAAAAAAGCAGTCTCTCCCGTCAAGAAAGCCCCCGTAGTGCCCGCATCGAAAACCGTCACGAAATCAGCCTCCAAGGCTGCAGCCAAGCCAGCAGTCACAACGACCAAAACCAAAAAAGTCAATGCCGTTGTCAATGAAGTTGAGTTGAAAAAAACCGCATCTGCCAAAACAGCCACAAAGGCACCTCTGTCCAAAGCAAAGTCAGCACCGGTACCCGCTGCGAAACCCGGGGCGAAGTCAAAAAAAGCCCCGGCACCCAGCAGCATTGATGACGCCGACTTGAGTGACCTTGAAGCGGATATAGCCGGTGAAGAGCCGACCACAGAGCCGACCGAAAAAGTCAAACCTCTGCGGATGAAAATAAGCAAGGCCAAAGAACGCGCCTTGATGAAAGAGTTCGGTCTGGACGAAACAGTTTTGTCTGAAGAAGACATGGCCAAACGCCGCCAGCGCTTGAAAACCCTGATCAAACTGGGCAAGACACGCGGCTACCTGACGCATGGCGAAATTTCAGATCACTTACCGGACAAATTGATCGATGCTGAAACGCTCGAAGTGGTGATTGCCACCTTGAACGATTTGGGCGTGGCCGTCTACGAACAGACGCCAGATGCAGAAAGCCTGATCATCACGGAAAATGCGCCCACGGGCTCCACCGAAGAAGAAGCCGAAGAAGCCGCCGAAGCCGCCCTGTCCACCGTCGACAGCGAATTCGGTCGCACGACTGACCCAGTCCGTATGTACATGCGCGAAATGGGAACGGTCGAGTTGCTGACGCGCGAAGGTGAAATCGAAATTGCAAAACGCATCGAAGGCGGCCTGATGGCGATGATGCTGGCCATCAGTGCATCGCCTGCCACCATTGCAGAGGTCTTGCGCCTGGCCAACGAAATTCGCGAAGGCAAAGTGGTCATCTCCACCGTGGTGGATGGCTTCTCCAATCTGAACGAGGCCGATGACTATGTGGCCGAAGAAGACTTCGACGAGTTCGACGAAGCTGACGATGACGATGGCAAAGGAGGCTCCAAGGCACTGACCAAGAAACTCGAAGAGTTGAAGAATCAAGCCCTAGAGCGATTCGAACGCATCACCGAAATGTTCGAAAAAATCCACAAAATTTACAACAAAGAAGGCTGGGGAACGGCCGGTTACGTCAAGGCGCAAAGCATCTTGTCAGAAGAGCTGATGACCATCCGCTTTACCGCTAAAACCATTGAAAAACTGTGTGACATGGTGCGCGGTCAGGTGAACGATGTCCGCATGAAAGAGCGCGAACTGCGTCGCATCATTGTGGACAAATGCGGTTACCCGCAAGAAATGTTCATCGCCGACTTCAGCGGTCGCGACAAGAACAACCAACGCGTGGCCTCCCAATTGCTGAACCTGAGCTGGATTGAAAAGCAGGCCGCATCCGACAAAAAATGGGCCACTGTCATGGGCCGTAATATTCCACCCGTGCAAGATTTGCAGCAAAAACTGGCCGACCTTCAAGCCAGAGTTGTAGTGCCCTTGGACGAGCTCAAAGACATCAACAAACGCATGAATGAAGGCGAGCGCAATTCACGCAGCGCCAAACGGGAAATGATCGAGGCCAACTTGCGCCTCGTGATCTCGATCGCCAAAAAATACACCAACCGCGGTCTGCAGTTCCTGGACTTGATCCAGGAAGGCAACATCGGCTTGATGAAGGCCGTGGACAAGTTCGAATACCGCCGTGGCTACAAGTTCTCAACCTATGCGACCTGGTGGATCCGCCAAGCCATTACCCGCTCCATTGCGGACCAGGCCCGTACGATCCGCATCCCTGTGCACATGATCGAGACGATCAACAAGATGAACCGCATTTCGCGCCAGCACTTGCAGGAATTCGGCTTTGAACCCGACGCCTCCATTCTGGCCGAGAAGATGGAAATTCCGGAAGACAAGATCCGCAAGATCATGAAGATCGCCAAAGAGCCGATCTCCATGGAAACACCCATCGGTGACGACGACGACAGCCACCTGGGCGACTTCATCGAAGACGGTGCCAACACCGCACCGATCGAAGCGGCCATGCAAGCGGGCTTGCGCGATGTGGTCAAAGACATCCTTGACAGCCTCACGCCGCGTGAAGCCAAAGTGTTGCGCATGCGCTTTGGTATCGAAATGTCCACCGACCACACGCTGGAAGAAGTGGGCAAACAGTTCGACGTGACCCGCGAACGGATTCGCCAGATCGAAGCCAAGGCGCTGCGCAAGTTGAAGCACCCCAGCCGTTCCGACAAACTGCGCAGCTTCATCGATTCGATGTAAAACAACGCAGGCCGCTCACGTACAAAGCCTCCCGACGATCAGGTCGGGAGGCTTTATTCATTCAGCCCGACTGGGCTTTGTTACCGTAAGGGCAGTGGTTGGGGCGAGGTCCAACCTGCGGATGCAAGCGGCAGGTGTTGGGCCGCTTGTCGTACACAGTGCAACGGCGCGTCTTGGCGTCCAGTAACTGGCAATCGCCGCTGGCCCTTCGGGCCAGACTGAAGATGCTGTTCTTGAAGTTGAAATGCTCGATCTGCCCGGCCTTGGACAAGCGCTTGGCGATTTGCTTGGGATCGTCGTGCTCGGCCTCAAAAGGGTCGACCATGCCCAGCCGAACCAAATCAGCCATCTTGACCTCCACCGGCATGGTGCAGCAATTGGCCGCGCAGGTGTCGCACAATCCGTTTTTGTAACGGGTCCAGGTCTCGCAACGGTCAACGTCGACAACGGCAATGGGGGATCTCATGGGGGGATTATCCTCCCATCAAATCCCCTATCCTGGCGCGCTCTTTGGTGTTGCAGTTGCAAGCAGCGGGGTTCAATGTTGCTTGGACACCAAAGTGAGGATGTCGTAACTGGCCACCATCTCGCCGTCTTGGTTGGTCACTTCCACATCCCACGCCACCACGCCCTGGCCTTGACCGTTGGCATCTTTTTTATTGCGGTCGATTTTGCGTTTGCAAGTCAGGCGCACCTGGATGCTGTCGCCAATGCCCACGGGTTTGACAAAGCGCAAGGTGTCCAGACCGTAGTTGGCCAGCACCGGGCCGGGCTCGGCCACGACAAATAAACCGGCCGCGTCCGACAAGACCAAATAACCGTGCGCGATACGCTTGCCAAACGGAGAAGCTTTAGCGGCCTCCTCGTCAAAGTGCATGTAAAACATGTCGCCCGTCAGGTTGCCAAAAGCGTGCACATCGGCGTCGGTGATTTGGCGTGTCGGGGTGAGCAAGGACTCGCCAATTTGCAGCTCTTCAAAGTAACGGCGGAAGGGGTGGGTACCGGTCTCGATCACTTGGGCACCACGCACATGCTCACGCGTGATGGCGGCCAGCATGGTGGGCGAGCCTTGCACCGCAGCGCGTTGCAGCAGGTGCTTTACAGCGCGCAAGCCGCCCAGCTCTTCACCGCCACCGGCGCGACCAGGGCCGCCATGTTTGAGCATGGGCAGAGGCGAGCCGTGACCGGTGGATTCTCCCGCCGACTCACGGTCCAGCACATGCAAACGGCCATGGTAGGCCGCTACCACGGGCACCACTTGCGCGGCCACTGCAGGCGTCTTGGTCATCAAGGAGCCGACCAGGCTGCCTTTGCCGCGCTTGGCCAGCGCCAGCGCTTCGTCAAGGCTGTCGTAGGGCATCAAGGTGCTGACGGGGCCAAAGGCCTCAACGTCGTGCACGCTGTCAGTGGTCAATGGTTTTTGGCAGAGCAGCAAAGTGGGCTGGAAGAAAGCGCCTTGCGCCACACCCTCTCCCACAGGCGCAAAGTCTGGGCTGCCGCCAAACACCAGCTCGGCACTTTGGCGCAGCAGGGCCACGCGCTCGGCCACATCGGCTTGTTGCGACTTGGAGGCCAGTGCCCCCATCTTCACGCCTTCCACCGAAGGGTCGCCCACCACCACTTTGGCCAGGCGGGCTTTGATTTTTTCGGCCACCGCGTCCAGGTGCTGGCGCGGCACGATGGCGCGGCGAATGGCGGTACATTTTTGCCCCGCTTTCACCGTCATTTCGCGCACCACTTCTTTGACGAACAGATCAAACTCTTCGTCGTCCGGCGTCACATCGGGTGCCAAAATCGCGCAGTTGAGCGAGTCGGCTTCGGCGTTGAACGGAATGCTGTTTTTCACCAGGTTGGCATTGACCCGCAACTTGGCAGCGGTGTCGGCCGAGCCAGTGAAGGTCACCACATCGGTCACTTCCAAACGGTCCAGCAAATCGCCGGTGCCACCGACGATCAACTGTAAAGCGCCCTTGGGCAAGATGCCCGACTCGTCAATCATCCGCACCAGCGCCTCGGTCAGGTAACTGGTGGACGTGGCGGGCTTGCCGATGCAAGGCATACCGGCCAAAAAAGTGGGTGCAAATTTTTCAAGCAGACCCCATACCGGAAAGTTGAAAGCGTTGATGTGCACCGCGACACCACGGCGTGGCACCAAAATGTGCGTTCCAGCAAAGGTGTTCTTTTTGCCCAGTTGCGACACAGGGCCTTCGTGGATCAGGTTGCCGCTGGGCAACTCGCTGGTCGCCATGCCGGCGTAGGCAAACAGGGTGCCTGTCCCGCCTTCGATGTCCACCCATCCATCCACACGGGTAGCACCGGTGTGGGCCGAAATGGCGTACAGCTCCTCCTTGCGATCACCGAGGTATTTGGCCAAAGCCTTGAGTGCGTTGGCGCGCTGCTGAAAGTCCATCGCCATCATGCCGGCGAGGCCGGTGCGACGGGCATAGTCAAGCGCCTCAGCAAAATCGAGGCTGTCCGCATGGGTGTGGGTGACCACCTGACCGTTGATTGCACTGTGCAGAGAGGCAGCGGCCTGGCTGCCGATCCAGCGGCCGCCGATGAAGCTTTGGAGAATGGGGGTCATGATGATTTGGGCTGTACAAATATAAACAGAACACACCCGGCAGAATTAACCGACCGAGCGGACTGGAAATATTATGCATGTTTCAGCCCGAATTTCCCATCTTTTCCTGAGCGACAAGACTGGATTTCATCCAAATAAAAGGTTTAGCTTTAATTAATAATACATTCTATAATTTTTTGAGGTATGGCTAACATCCCATGAAACAACAGCTAACTCAAACCAAAGACAACTCCAGGATACTCAAAACGCCACCAGGATCCTCAGCGAACACGATTCACCGTTGGTAAGGATTGAAAAAGTGGTTGGACCGACGCTTTATGGTGAGTGTGAGCAGCTTTTTGGCATTGCAGCCTTGCTCCGCCGCACCTAGCACTTAGCACTTAGCTACCTTGCCGAGCTGGCTGCGCTAACAACTAATGGCTTTTGCCAAGCAAACCTTGGGTATCTGAAAGGATCTCTCACAGGGTCTGCAAACTTGCTGCAAGAATGACACAATCATGGTCAACATGATGACCCTGTTAACGTCCCATTGGACTGATTCACGCACACCTCTTCGGCTTTTTCGGCTGTTGGTTGCGACCTTGTTTTGCGCAAGCGCAACCCAGGCCCTGTGCGCGTCGAACGACACAGGTCTGAGCATCATCACCGACAAAGCTTTAGGCAATTGCTGGGCCTGTCACACCCTGCCCGGCCAACAAGGGTGGGTCAGCAATTTAGCGCCTTCATTGGTCGGTGTGGGTGGGCGTTATACCCCAACCCAATTACAGCAATGGGTGACCGATGCGCGGCAGATCAATGCACAAACCTTGATGCCTCCCTTTGGTAGCACACAAGGACTTCATCGCCCCGCCAGCTTACAACCCGTATTGACGCCTGAGCAAATCGCGATGGTGGTTCAAACCCTGTCCACATGGCGATGAACAAGCCAATGACCAAGGCGTTGGTGTCGTGCCCAAAATCCCCAACCGACACCCCGCTGTGCAGGCGCGATTATTTGTGGCTGCTTATCTCCAGTTGCTTGAGTTTGCCTGCCATCTCTCAAGACGGCAGCGTTCAAGAAAGTAGCTTGGCCCTTTCTTTGCGCGCCAAACCCTGGTCGTCCGAAGGCATCACCCTGGACTTTCCACCGCTTGCGGACACTGGCAATGCGGTTCCTTTGCAAATGCACATTCAAGCGCCACAGGGCTTGAAGCTCACGCAGATTGAAATCATCCTGCCTGAAAACCCCAACCCTGTCGCATTGACGCTGCAGTGGCCCACGCCGCAAGACCAAGTCAAGTTCCAGACCCGCTTGCGATTGGCTGCCTCCCAATCGGTGTGGGTGATTGGCAAGTACACCGACGGCAGTCAGCGTGCCCGCAGTGCGGCGACGATCATCACCTCCACGGCCTGCCTGGATGGCACCTGAACCATGGCCAAAACCGTTTTGACGCGTTTATCTTTTCTCGGTGACATCCAACCTGGTCGCACCGTTGAAGCCCGATGGATCTGCAACCACCCCATGGAGACCGGTTTCAGGGTGGACGACTCCGGACGCAAAATTCCGCGCAACATCATCACCCAGGTCCAATGCAAACTCAATGACGAAGTCATCCTGCAAGTGCAGCCTGGCACAGGCTGGTCTTCGCCCGCCTACCTCAGCTTTTCATTCACTGTGCCGCCAGAAGGCGGGAAGGTCTCAGTGTTTTGGGTCGATGATGCAGGCGAAAATGGCCAAATGCATCAACCCCTTTTGCTCAAACCATGAGCAGGCTGCGATCGATTTTTTTAGTCAGCTGTGCCCTCATGCACTGGGTAGTGGCTGCGCAGTCGCCTTGGCCAAGCGATGCACAACTCAGCGGCAATGCCTTTTTGCCACCCCGTCTGAAGACCTTGCAAAATGACCCGGGCAGTAACCCTGTCAGTCTGTGGCTAGACCGGGGTGCGCTGGCTTGGAGCGACTCTTCAACTGGCCCCAGTTGCGCGAGTTGCCATGGCAAAGTCAATAGCTTGCGTGAAGCTGTGGTTCAACATCCACGCTTGTCAGCCGATGGTACAAAACTCGTCAACCTGGAAGACCAAATACTCACATGCCGTTCGCAAGCTGGCAAAAAAAGTGACAGCTTAGAAAGTGAAGAGGTCCTGGCATTGAGCGCCCTGTTGCATCAAACAGCCAAGGGTTTGGCTTGGCAACTCCAAGCCCCAGTCAGTCAGCAAGTTCAATGGCAGGCCCGCCTTGAGCGAGGGACAGCTCTTTACGCGCAGCGCATGGGCCGCATGAACCTGGCGTGTGTGCATTGCCATGACCAAAACATTGGCAAACAAATGCGAGCCGATGTGATCAGCCCGGCCCACCCCACCGGTTTTCCGATTTACCGCATGAGCTGGCAAGGCATGGGCTCAATCGACCGCCGTCTGCGTGCCTGCTATTCAGGCGTTCAAGCGCAACTGCCGCCCCCCGCAGATCCTGCGCTACGGGACCTGGAGTTGTTTTTGAAAGTCCGTGCCAGCGGCATGACACTGGACGGACCTTCTTTGCGCCGCTGAATGGCGGCGATGAATTTCAAACGAAGCTAAAGCCCGCGTTTTTGAGCGGCAGGTCACGAACTGGCTTGCCCGTGGCCGCATGGATGGCGTTGAGCACCGCAGGCGCCACCACACTGATGGTGGGCTCACCTACACCGCCCCAGAAGTCGTAGGTGGGTACCACCACCGACTCAATTTTGGGCATTTGCGGTAAGCGCAGCAGCTGGTAAGTGTCGAAGTTCTTTTGCACGATGCGACCTTTCTCCACCGTGCATTCACCGTAGAACACGGCGCTCAAACCAAAGGCCACCGAACCCTCGATCTGCGCCGCAATCTGCCCGGGGTTGACCGCGTGCCCGCAGTTGGTCGCCAACACCATGCGGTGTACTTTGACCTCTTTGTTTTTGCCCACAGACACCTCGGCCACCGCAGCCGAGTACCCGGCATAGCCCATGAAATGGGCAATGCCACGGTGCACACCGGCAGGCAGAGGCTGGCCCCAATTGCCCTTTTCGGCAGCCACATTCAACACCTCTAAATGCTTGGGATGCTTTTGCATCAAAGCGCGGCGAAATTCCAGCGAGTCCTTGCCTGCGGCGCGCGCCAGCTCCTCAATAAAGCATTCGAGGTAAATCGCGTTCTGGTTGGTGTTCACTCCGCGCCAAGGACCGACCGGCACATGCGAGTTGCGAATGGCGTACTCGGTGAGCAGATGCGGAAAGGTGTACCCCATTTGTGCGTCGCCCGGCTCGGCCCAATAGCCCTGCAGTTGGCGCTCGTCTTTGCCGTCTTTGATGGCTGAAGGATTGACCCAGGCATTGATGGATTGGCCTGATACACGAATCGCCACGCCCGTAACCTGGCCTTGTGCATCCAGGCCTGCCGTGAGTTTGCACTGTGAGAGCGGCCGGTAAAAGTCATGCGTCTGGTCTTCTTCGCGGCTCCAAATCAGCTTGACTGGCGTGCCCGGAAACTGCTTGGCAATCGCCACCGCTTGCGAGACATAGTCTTGCTGGCCTCCGCGCCGTCCGAAGGCACCACCCAAGTCGGTGATGTAGACCTCGCACTTTTCGAGTGGCAAACCCGACGACTCGGACAAGACCGCCAAAGAGGCTTCGGCATTTTGGCTGGGCACCCAGACCTCAGCCTTGTCGGCGGTGATCAAGGCGGTGCAGTTGTTGGGCTCAAGCGGTGAATGCGCCAGAAAGGGTGTGCTGTACACCGCTTCAATTTGCTTGGCTGACGCCGCAATCGCTTGCAAGGCATCACCCTCTTTGCGACCGGCGTAGTTGCCTGGGGCCGTCAAGCCTTCTTTCAAATGCGCGGCAATGGTGGCGCTGCTGGCCTTGGCGTTCGGGCCTTCGTCCCACACCACCGGTAATTTCGACAAGGCGTTCTTGGCACGCCACCAAGTGTCGGCGACCACCGCTACCGTGGAAGCATCGACACGCACCACCCGTTTGACACCCCGCAAGCCTTTGACCTTGCTGTCGTCAAAACTCACCATCTTGCCGCCAAAAACCGGGCAGTCCATGATGGCCGCGCACAGCATGCCGGGCAGACTCACGTCCACGCCATAAACCTTGGAACCATTGAGCTTATTGGCGGTGTCCAGACGCTTGAGCGGTTGGCCGGCCACCTTCCAGGTTCGGGGGTCCTTGAGCACAATGGCTTTGGCGTCCGGCACCGGCAACTTAGCAGCCGCAGCAGCCACTTTGCCGTAACTTGTTTTGCGGCCTGATGCACCATGGGAGATGATGCTGTTGGCCACCGACAACTCGCCCACAGGCACCGACCATTCGTTGGCAGCGGCCTGCAGCAACATCATGCGTGCCGCCGCACCACCACGGCGCACATAGTCATGCGAGCCTCGGATACCCCGACTGCCGCCCGTGCTCATGTCGCCCCAGGCGCGTTTGCGCTTGAGGTTCTGGCCAGCAGTGGGCGATTCGGTGGTGACCTTGCTCCAATCGCATTCGAGCTCTTCAGCCACCAGTTGGGCCAAGCCGGTGCGGGTGCCCTGCCCCATCTCGGAGCGGGCAATGCGGATCACGCAGGTGTCATCGGGCTTGATGACCACCCACACGCCAACTTCAGGCTCGGTGGCCACAGCTTGCGCGGCGGCATCGTCCATGGCCAGCAGGTTGATACCCAACGCCAAGCCACCACCGGCCAAAGCGGAGGTGCCCACCATGAAGTGGCGGCGTGACAAAACAGGCAAAGTGACCGTGTTAGAAATGGTGTTCATTCTGTATCTCCTCAAGCCGTGATGTGTTGAACCAAGGCGCTGACATCGCCCGCGTCGGCCACCTTAGTGCCTGCCGCCACATGGATGGCTGTGCGGATACGCTGGTAGGTGCCACAACGGCAGATATTTAACATGGCTTCGTCTATGTCTTTGTCGGTGGGTTTGGGCTTGCGCTTAAGCAAGGCCGAGGCTGCCATGATCTGTCCCGATTGACAGTAACCACACTGCGGCACATCCACATCGGCCCAGGCTTTTTGAATCGGGTGCGAGCTGTTGGCCGACAAGCCCTCGATGGTGGTAATGCGCTTACCCGCCACCGCAGAGCCAGGAATTGAGCATGAGCGCACGGCTTGCCCATCCAGATGCACGGTGCAGGCACCGCACTGCGCAATACCGCAGCCGTACTTGGTGCCGGTCATGCCCAGCACCTCGCGCAGGACCCACAACAGGGGCATTTCGGGTTCGGCATCGACCGATTGGACTTTGCCATTCACATTGAGTTTGTACATCGTTTTTCCTCGGGTTATCAGGGGGTTAATTTAACAGCTAATCGTTCAGGACAAACCGTCCAGAACCGACTTGAATTTTTCAGCCACGCGCTGGCGCAACTCAGGACTGGCGCAGGCCACAGGCGGAAAGTCTTTGAGCATTTCAAACGGACGGCAGGCGTCAATGACCGCACGTGAGTTGGTGCTGGTGCCGCGAGGAATGCGGGGATCGAGCGGGCCGCTCCAGGCTTTGCGGATGAACTCAATGTCCTCCACCGGATCGCACCGGGTGCACATGGCCCACATCACGTCAAACAAATCGGTGGGGTCGACATCGTCGTCCACCACGATCACAAAGCGCCCCAAATACGAGCCCGACTGGCAGTTGGCCGCCATCATGGCGGCTTGCTTGGAGTGCCCTGCATAGGCTTGTTTGATGGAGATGATGTTGAGCATGCGCGCCGCACCCGCTTCGTGGCACCACACGCCTTTGACGCCCGAGAGGCCTGCGCGCTCGACCTCGTCCCAGATCATGCCGGCTTTCATCACACACTTGGAGAACGAAAAGTCCGATGGCGGCTTGAGCGGCGTGGCCATGGTCATGATCGGGTTGTTGCGGTAGTACACCCGCTGAATCCGCACCACCGGCTGGTTGCTTTTGCCGCCGGCGTAGTAACCGGTGAACTCGCCGAAGGGCCCTTCAGGCAAGGTTTCGTCAGGGTACATCTCGCCCTCGAGCACGATCTCGCTGTGCGCAGGCATGGGCAGTTTGTGCACCTCGCTCAGCACCACATCGAAAGGCAAACCGCGGTGACCGCCGGAGTAATCGTATTCTGACAAGCCAAAGCGAAGTTCGTTGCCGCCCGCCAAAAACAGCATCGGGTCGTGGCCACAAGAGATCAACACCGGGCAGGGCTTGCCTTGCTTGAAATACTTGTCGCGAATTTGCCGACCGTGTTTGCCCGGCGAGGTCCACAAACCCACTTTGTTTTTGTCGTGCGCCATGGCACGGTAGGTGCCGATGTTGATCCAGTCCAGTTCCGGGTCGCGCATGATCACCAGGTCGTCGGTGCCGATGTAGCGACCGCCGTCAAGTTCGTGCAAAAAAGGAATCGGGAACTTGAAAATATCCACATCGCCATCGCGGTCCACGTTCTCCAAGATCGGGCCGGTCTCGACCACGCGCGGCGGAATCGGCTCGTGTTGGCGCATGCGGTTGCGGTAGGACTGCACCACATCCATCGGGCCTTGGGGCACCGGGAAACCCAAAGTCAAGGCCAAGCGTGCGGATGAGTTGGTACCACCGGACAACAAGCGGTAGCCTGCCGGATAACCAGGGATGTTGTCGAACAAGATGGCCTTGGGCTCACCCTTGCGCGAAGAGTTGACGATCTCGGCCAGCGTGCCGACTTCGAGATTCCAGTCGGCACCGGAGATGTGCATCACCTCACCGGCGTGGTCTGCGCGCTCGAGCAGTTCGCGCAGGTCTTCGTGCGGGCGGTCGTAATCGTTCCAGGCTTTCGCGGCGGGAACAGAGGTCAGGCTGGAGGTATCGGGCATAGGTACTTTCAATGATCAGTCGGCTTTGATTTGGGCGGCTTTAACGACCGGTGGCCAGCGCTTGAGTTCGGCGGCCAGCGCGTCCACCATGCGGGCAGGTGGGCCGCCTGCCGCGTCAATGCCTTGCTTGGCCAGTTGGGCCACAACATCCGGTGTTTTCAGGATCTGGTTGACGTCTTGGTTCAAGGCTTGAATCACGGCATTTGGTGTGCCCTTGGGGGCCAGCAAGCCATACCAAATGTCCACCTGCACTTTGGGCAGGCCTTGTTCCTTGAAGGTCAGCACACCAGGCAGCGCCGCCACGCGTTCTGGGCTCATGACAGCCAGCACTTTCAATTTGCCTGCTTTCACCAGTGGCATGACCGTGTGCATGGGCGAGATCATGGCAGACACATGCCCGGCGGCCAGGTCGTTGACCGCGCCAGAAGCCGCTTTGAACGGGACATGGAACATGTTCAAACCGGCTTCCAGCTTGAACAACTCCATGGCCAGGTGCTGTGGTGTGCCATTGCCCGGCGATGCGTAGTTGATGCCTTGCGCACTGGACTTGGCCAGGGCCATGAATTCGGCCAAGGTATTGGCCGGAAAACTCTGCGGCACCACCAGACACTGCGTGCCTGTGCCCAGCATGGCCACGGGCACGAAATCTTTGACGGGGTCAAAGGGCATGGCTTGATTGACAGCGGCATTGGTGCCGAAGGTGGTGCCCACGACCAGCAGGCTATTGCCATCGGGCTTGGCTCGGGCCACCAATTCAGCGGCAATATTGCCACTGGCGCCCGCCTTGTTGTCGACCACCCAGGCAGGGCCATTTTTGAGCGCCATTTGCTGACTGAGGGTGCGCGCCAGAATGTCCAAGCCCGTACCCGGTGAAGCCGCCACAATGACCGTCACATTGGGCGCGGCCAACGCCCCTAAAGCGGCACCCCATAAAAGCACAGACAGCGCCCACGGCATGGTGAGCGCTACACGATATCCACCTCGGAAAAGATTCAAATTCGGCCCCAAAAAACTTGGGCCTAGGGTATGTCAATCATGGCACTTTGTCATCAGGTTGAACCCCCCATGTGACAAAAGCTCAAGCGCCTAAAGCTTAAGCAAACACTTCGGTATCGACTTCGCTGTTGGCTTGGGCGTTGTAGCGCTCGCCGGCCACGGTGTGCTGGTTAATCAGGGCTTCAACGGCGGTCAAAGTCTCTGGGCTGAGCTTGACGGCATCGGCACCCAAGTCGTCCTTCAAATGTGCCACGCTGGTGGTGCCTGGAATCGGAATGATGTGCGGTGCTTTCTGTAGCAACCACGCCAGCGCCAGTTGCGAAGGGGTGCAACCGGCCTGATCGGCCAGGGCTTTGTAGGGCGCCAGCAATTTTTGATTGGCCTCGTTGGTGGCTTGTGCAAAGCGAGGCATGGAACGCCGAATGTCTTTGGCGTCCAATGCATTGACATCAATGGGCGCGCCACATAAAAACCCACGCCCCACAGGGCTGAAGGCGACGAAGGCGGCGCCGATGTCCTTGCAGGCATCGAGCACCGCAATTTCGGGGTTGCGGGTCCACAGGGAGTATTCGGTTTGCACTGCTGCAATCGGGTGGACTGCATGCGCTTTGCGCAGGGTCGCGGCTGAGACTTCTGACAGGCCAATCGTTTGGATCTTGCCTTGGCGCACCAGGTCGCTCAGAGCGCCCACACTGTCTTCGATGGGAACTTTTTTGTCCCAACGGTGCAGGTAATACAAATCGATCACGTCGGTTTGTAAGCGTCGCAGTGCGTCTTCGCAGGTCTGCTTGAGGGTCTCGGGGCGGCCATCGATCACGCGGACAGGTTTGCCATCCGCTTGAGTCACCCCTTGCATGCCGCATTTACTGGCCAAGGTGAACTTGCGACGGTGTTGTTTGAGTACGCGACCCAGCAAGGTTTCGTTGGCCCCAAAGCCATAAAGCGCTGCCGTGTCGAACAAGGTCACCCCGGCATCCAGCGCTGTCAACAGCACTTTTTCAGCCTGCTCGGGTGAGACCGGTGCGCCATACGCGTGGCTCAAGTTCATGCAGCCAAGGCCAATGGCTGAGACAGTGAAGGGGCCGAGTTGTCGTTGTTTCATGGCGGTATTTTGCGCGAAATCAGAAAACCTTGGTCTCAACTAACTGAACGCGTCCAATCAGGCAAGGGCGCTGCGCGGTGCAACACATCGTCATGCAGCCACAAGGCGCTGCGCCTTGCGCGCGCGGCCACAGTCGCCAAGGGCAGTTGCTGGTAGTCGTCGTTGAAGACCTCAAAGCTGTAGTCCCCCCGGTAGCCGATGCGCTCTAGTCGCAACACCAAATCGGCCAGTTGCGCACTGTGAACGCCCTCACCAGGGAACACACGGAAGGTTCTGGCCGTGGTCATGCGGTCTTCAAACGTGGGCGTTTCGTTCCACATGAAATCGGACAACTGCGTCAGAAAAATCTTCTCAGGGTCCAACTCATCAATCGAATCCAAGGGTGTTTTGCTAGCGAAGATGTGAAACGAATCCAACCCGATACCCAAGTTCGGGCAATCGGCAAGACACACCACGTCCCAGGCCGTCGTAAATTCATTGATATTTCGACCCCAAGACAAGCCCTCGTAGGCGATTTTGATGCCCAAGGGTATCGCCAGCATGGCCAATTTTTTTAAATCCCGGGCCAAAGCGTTGATGTCGTCAGTGGCATGGCGCGAGGTTGAGGAACACACCAGTAGCACTTTGCTGCCGGTCGCAGCACACATCTCCAGCATGGACTTGGCAATGTCCATTTTGTAGTCATGCAAATGGCCTGAGAGGCCTTCAAAATCACGCAGTACCTGAAACCCTGTCGGTCGAAGGCCACTGGATTTAACGGCGGCCACCGCGCCTGCCACGCCACCGGGGTGGCTGACCAGGTCACGTGCCATCAACATGACTTGCGAAAAACCGGCGCCTTTCATGGCGTCCAACTTGGCCTCCAAGGAGCCTGCCATGGTGATGGTGTCCATGCCAAAACCCGCAATCCATTGAGCTTTCATGGGCAGCGCTTTCAAGCTTGAACCGTGGGTGCTGGTTTGTGCACCAATTCAAAAGACACCGAACCCAAGGCCGTTCGAGTCAACGCACCTCGGTCTTCGGGGTGCAAGGCCGAGGACTCAACAAACTCCACGCCTCGGACTTTCAACTCGGCGACAGAACGGGCCACATCGGGCACACCAAAACCCACCCGCTGAAGACATTCAGTCGACTCATCGGCTTCGTCCATCCAGGGGTCGGGTTCAATGAGTTGCCATAAAAATTGACCACAAGGACTTTTCATCAATTTGCCTTTGGGCAAAATTCCAAACCGCTCTTCGTCTGGCATGGACGAGAAGTCGAACATGCGCTCATAGTAGGCCAACCAATCGGCGCTGCGACTGGCGCCGATGTACTGCACGAGACCAAAAAAACTCATGTCTGTCAAAGCAAGTGGGTGCTGATCGACTGTAGGGATTGGTTTGAAATCGATGTCGTAGATGGAGAACTCTTGCCATCTGTCTACAAAATAAAAACGACTGCCACCCGGGCCATGGATGGCCGGAATGTGCAGCTCCATCGCTTGGGCATGGCTTTGCACTGTCCAAGCACCTAAATCGATACAGCGGGTGTGGGCCTTCAAGGCATCACGCACCCTAAAGGCCACGGCCGAAATGACTGGCTGCCCATCCACCGTGGCACTCACGCGGGCATCGTCCGGGTTGGCGTTGACCACCAGATTCATGGCCCCTTGGCGGTACAGCGTGACCTCGCGCGAGCGATGACGTGCCACGGGCCGAAAGCCCATGGATTCGAGCACCTGACCCAGCGCCTGAGGGCGGCTGGTGGCGTACTCGATGAACTCGATGCCATCCATGCCTAAACGATTTGGCATTTCGGGTACGGCTTCGCGGTGCGCAGCTTGCATGGTCATGGAAGAAGTCCTGTTGAAAAGGTGGGTATCCATCAATAACTCAAATGGGCAAGGCTGCGAAGGATGTCGGGCGTTGTAGTGGGCAAACCAAAATACTCCAGATACGCCGGTATTTGTTCAAATAACATATCGGACCCTACTTGCACACGGCAACCTCGGCTGTGAGCGGCTTGCAAAAAGGCCGTCATTTCGGTTTTCATGACCACTTCGCCGACAAAGGTTTCGGGCGCTAGTCGACTCACATCCAAGGGCAAAGGGTCGCCATCGTTCATACCCATAGGCGTTGCATTGACCACCAGGCCATGCCCTGCCGGATCATTGGAGCCGGTGCGCACATCAATTTGCGGGTAATGGGTCTTTAAACGTTGGGCCAATGCTTCGCAGGTGGCGGTATTCACATCAAACAAACTGATGGCCGCTATGCCAGCACCCGCCAACGAGGCCGCAATGGCGCAGCCCACGCCCCCCGTACCCACCACCAGCACGCGCTGGTCAGTCAAGTCGAGACCCTTGCTTTGCACACCGCGCACAAAACCGGAGCCATCAAACATGTCACCCACAAGGCGGCCATCGGGCAGGCGCTTGACCGCATTGCAAGCGCCCGCCACACGCACCGTGGCGGTGACATCGTCCAGCAAATCCACCGTGATGACCTTGTGCGGCATGGTGATCAACGCACCACACACATTGGTCAGGTTGAAAACAGATTTCAAAAAATCCGGATAGTGCACCGATTGGCAACCCATGGGCATCACCACCACGTTGATTCCCGCATGTTCAAAATACGGGTTGTAGATCATCGGCGACTTGAAGCTGTGCGTCGGGAAACCGATGTGCGCGATAAGCTGAGTATGGCCGTTGATCATTTTGACCTGTGAAGGCATCAAGGCGCTTTGACGGCGGATACGCCAGCGCGCAATGCGAGCAAATAGCTGTCGGCGCCAAAGCCGCAAATTTGGCCTTGGACGATTTCGGCGAAGACCGATTTGTGACGGAACTCTTCGCGCGCATGGATGTTGGACATGTGCACCTCCACGATCGGGCAGGTCAGCACCGCCAAGGCATCTCGAATCGCGTAGCTGTAATGGGTCCATGCACCCGCATTGATCAGCACCGCGTCGACCTTGTCGAAATACGCTTGGTGGATACGCTCGCACATGTCACCTTCATGGTTGGTCTGATAGCAGTCCACCTCGGTTCCCAACGCTTTGCCCAGCTTATGCAAGCTCGCATTGATTTCATCGAGCGTGATGGTGCCGTACTGCTTGGGGTCGCGTTTGCCAAACATGTTGTGGTTTACACCGTGAAGCATCAAAACATTCATAAAAACTCCGTCAAGAAAAAAAAGCACTGTTCAAATATTTTTAAACAGTGCCTGGCTTGATTTGATTATTTGCGCAGCTTGGCCAGTTCTGCCTGAACGTCTGCTACTGTGGTGCCCAAAGCAGCACTGTGTTTGTCGATGACGGGCTTCATCTTTTCACGCAGTTTGATCACTTCTGCTGCGCTCAAGGTGGTCACGGTCATGCCATTTTTCTTGAGCAACTCTAGGTTGGCAGTCAAAGCAGCACGGTTGGCTTGACGTTGCATCTTGACAGCGTCGTCAGCGGCATCGTCAATGATTTTCTTTTCAACCGGGCTCATCGTGTCCCAAATCTTCTTGCTGAAGATGACCGACTGTGGGTTGTACTGGTGGTTGGTCAAAGCAATGAACTTTTGCACTTCCCAGAATTTGTTTGCAGCAATCACAGCGACAGGATTTTCTTGGCCATCGATGGCACCTTGTTCCATGGCGGCATACACCTCAGGGAAAGGCAGCGGTGTCGGGTTGGCTCCCAATGCTTTGACCCAGTCCACGTTGATGGGGCTGGGGATCACCCGCAGTTTGAGACCTGCAATGTCATCCACTTTGTTAATGGCTTTCTTGCTGGTGGTGATGTTGCGAAAACCCAGCTCCCAATACGACAAACCCACAATGCCTTTGTCGGCCAAGGCTGCGTGCATTTTTTGACCAATGGGACCATCCACGATGGCATCGGCTTCTTTTTCATTGGCGAACAAGAAAGGAAAATCGAAGATTTCAAGCGCTTTCACTTCACTGGCCAAAATACCCGAGTTCATGACCGCCATTTCCACCGTGCCGCCCTTGATGGAAGACAGTGTGGCCTGGTCGCTGCCCAAGGTGCCGTTCAGAAACAATTGGACTTTGATCTTGCCACCGGACTTGGTTTCGACGTTTTCCTTGAATTTCTTCATGCCCGCTACAGCAGGATGCCCTTCAGGGCTGTTCAAACCAAACTTAAGCGTGCGCTCCTTGATGTCTTGCGCACACGCCAAGCCCATTAATGCCAAGGCCAGAGCGGCCACAGTGGATTTGATAATCAATCGTTTCATGAGTTGTCTCCTGGATGAAAGGGAAAGTGTCGGATGTACGCGAAAACCATTCTCCCGAAACTGGCGTACCCAGTCAGAGTCGGGATTAAACATCAATAGAACCAATGTGCAGGCACCATGACCAATTGCGGAAAAGCCACCATCAAAAACATGATGAGGAACTGCGCAATCATGAAAGGCACAACACCCTTGGTCACTTCGTCCATGCTCATCTTGCCTGCGCCAGCCACCGCATTGAGCACCGTGCCCACAGGAGGTGTGATCAAGCCAATGGCATTGTTAATGATGAACAAAACACCAAAATATACCGGGTCAATGCCAGCGGCCTTGACCACAGGCATCAGCACAGGCGTCAGCAGCAAAATGGTTGGCGTCATGTCCAGCGCTGTGCCCACCACCATGGTCAAAATCATGATGCACAGCATCAACAAACGAGGACTGTCCAGCACAGGGGTCAACAACTCCACGATCTGTCCTGGGAGATTTGCGACCGTGATCAACCACGCTGAAACCATGGCTGCAGCCACCAGAAACATCACCACAGCACTGGTTTTAGACGCTGAAATAAACAAAGGCAGAAGCTTCTTGAAATTCAACTCGCGGTAGATCACAGTGGATACAAAAAGCGAGTACACCGCCGCTACAACAGCCGCTTCGGTCGGGGTAAAAATACCGAACTTCAAACCGAACACAATGATAAATGGCAAGACCAAGGCCCAAGCGGCCATGCGGAAGGCTTCAAAGACTTCCAAAAAAGTCTTGCGTGGCGGCGGCGTGATCTGCTCAGTGCGCACCAACCACCACCAAGTCACCACCAAAGCCACGGCCAGCCAGATACCCGGAAAGATGCCGGCCATGAACAGCTTGGTAATAGACACCCCGCCAGCCACACCAAACACCACAAAACCAATGCTCGGTGGAATGATCGGCGCAATGATGCCGCCTGCAGCAATCAAGCCCGCCGAGCGTGATTTGTCGTGGCCTGCTGCCACCATCATCGGCAGCAGCAAGGCTGTCAAGGCTGCCGCATCGGCTACAGCCGAGCCCGACAATGAGGCCATGATCACGGCAGCCACAATGGTCACATAACCCAAGCCCCCTTTGACATGCCCCACCAGCGCCATCGCGAATTGCACAATGCGACGCGACAAGCCTCCGGCATTCATGATCTCACCGGCCAACATGAAAAAAGGCACGGCCAACAAGGAGAAGCTGTTGGCACCTTCGAGGAGGTTTTGCGCGAGGATCTGGGCATCAAAGTTACCCATGTGCACCATCAGAGCCACACCGCAGAGCAGCAAAGAGAATGCAATCGGCACACCCAAAGCCATCGCGGCCATCAGTGAACCTAAAAAAACAATGACGGTCATGACGCGACTCGCTCAGATTTCTTGGAACTCGCATGGTCACCATCGCCATGGTGAGACTCTTCTGACTCTTGGATCAACATCAGGTGCTCATCGTCGATCTGGCCAGTGACCAATCGAAAAAAGTCCATCATCAAAATGGGTGCGCCCAAAACAGCAAACACCATGGCGCTGGCATAAAACCAACCCATGGATACCTCCATGACAGGACTGACAGAATCCACGTTGACCTTGAACTGCTCGTAGGCCCCGTTAAACAACAACCAGAGGCAATAGAGCATGAGAAGCAATGACAGGGCCATGCAAATGCGTTTGCCCAAGGGACTGAGCTTGCCCACCAGCATGTCGGTGCCTAAGTGTGCGTTCTCACGCAGGGCCACCACTGCGCCCAAGAAAGTCAGCCACACGAACAACCAACGGGACAACTCCTCGGAAATCGTGAAACCGGAATTGAAGCCGTAGCGCATCACCACATTGCCAAAGACCAAAACCACCATCAAGAGCATTGCGGCCGCAATCAAATAACCGATCACTCGGCAATACCCTTCAATGATTTTCTGGACCATCTGTTTCTCCTCTAATTGGACTTCATGTAATGTACGAACTGGTTAGTTTTATAAGTATTAGTGTTTACCCTAATTTTGGATGAGCAAATCTGCTAACTGCTATACCGGAATGGAATGACTCACAAAGCGCTGAAGCAATTCGACCACATGCTCGCGCTGCATCGTCTCGGCCTTGCCTTTGCTCGCTCGGTCCTTAAAGATCACTCCAAAGGTATGGCGGTTCGAAACATTGAAAAACGTGAAGGCCGAAATCGCCGAATGGATATCCACCGGATCCAGGCCGGGCCTGAACTGTCCCAGTGCCACCCCGCGCTCATAGACGGCACGCACGGACTGTATGGCATTGGTGTTCAAGGCCTGAATATTCTGACTCTGCCGTAAATAATCACCGCGCTGGATGTTCTCGTTCATCACCAAACGCACAAAATCTTCGTTATCGCGGTGATGGTCGTAAGTGAACTCCACCAATTTTCGCAAAGCGGCCATGGGAGGCAAGTCGTCCAGGTGCAGGTCGGCTTCAATCGCGCGCATGCGCCGATAAGCCTCTTCAAGCACAGCAAGGTACAAGCCATCCTTGCTGCCGAAATAGTAGTAAATCATGCGCTTGCTGGTGCGCGTTGCCGCGGCAATTTCGTCAATGCGCGCGCCAGTCAAGCCTTTGTCTGCAAACTCGTGCGTCGCTACGGCCAGAATTTCGGCCATGGTGCGTGCCGGATCGTTGGTGCGGCCCGCGGGTTGTGACTCCAAATGTACTGATTCGTTCATTTCCAAAGTATAGGCTTCAACACAATCGGTCGCTGCATCAGCATGGGATCTTGCGCCATGAAGTCCAACAGTTGCGCATACTGCTGCATTGCGGGTTATGGTAAATGGTGATATCGGACATCGGTTGAACTTCAGATAAAAGGAATGGTAAGTTGCTCGATCACCTTTGCAGTATCAGGTCGCACGCCGCGCCACCAGGCAAAAGCTTCTGCGGCTTGCTCGGCCAGCATGCCCACGCCATCGGCCAAATGCGTCACACCGGCTTGTTGCGCCAGTTTCAAGAAGGGCGTGAGGCCCTTGCCATAGGCCATTTCATAGGCGAGGCATCCTGGCGCAAAGGCCACCCTCGTTAAGGGCGGTAACTCCGACGCAAAGCTCGCGGAGGTGGCGTTGATCACCACATCAAAGGCCAAGTCTTGCAAGTCGCTGTAACCCATGGCCTGAACCGGCAAGCTGCCATGCTGTTGCGCCAAAGCGCTCAAGGCTTGCGCTTTGGCCACCGTGCGGTTGACGATCACCAACGAAGCAGGCGCTTGTTCCAGCAAAGGCAGCAAGGCCCCGCGCGTCGCGCCACCCGCACCCAAAATCAAAATGCGGCGGCCTTTCAAGGAGCAGCCAAGGTTGTGCACCACATCGCGTACGAGGCCAACGCCATCGAAGTTTTCGGCGTAAACCTTGTCGCCCTCAAACTTCATGGCATTGACTGCACCGGCCATTTGCGCACTGGGGGCCAGATCGGTGGCATAAGCGAAGGCATCGAGTTTGAAGGGCGCGGTCACGTTCATGCCCCGCCCGCCTGCAGCGCGAAAGGCATCGACGGTTTGGGCAAAATCACCCAAAGGGCTGAGCAGCTTGGTGTAAAGAATATCTTGCCCTGTGAATTGGGCAAAGGCGGTGTGGATGAGCGGCGACTTGCTTTGCTCAATAGGGTTGCCGATGACGGCGTAACGGTCGGTCATGAAGAAAAGATTCGCAAACACAAGGTAGCGATCTTATCTTCATGTGAGCCTGCTCAATCTGAATGTCAGGTTTGTCCGTGGCAAGACTTCAGGCCAGTTGCTGCTCCAGATCGTGCAGTACTTTGTAGCAAGGCAAGACTTGGGCAACAGAGCTGTTAGGCTCGCGGCCTTCTTTGATTGCTGCAAAAAACTCGCGGTCTTGCAGTTCAATGCCATTCATCGACACATCGACTTTGGAGACATCGATCTGCTCTTCTTTGCCGGTGTACAGATCGTCGTATCGGGCCAGGTAGGTGCCTGTGTCGCCGATGTAGCGGAAATAAGTGCCCAAGGGGCCGTCGTTGTTGAACGACAGACTCAAGGTGCAGATCGCGCCGTTGGCGGCTTGCAACTGGATGCTCATGTCCATCGCGATGCCCAGCGCGGGGTGGATCGGGCCTTGAACCGCATTGGCTTTGACGATCGGGCTGCCGCATTGGTAAGCAAACAGATCGACTGTGTGGGCAGCGTGGTGCCACAGCAGGTGATCGGTCCAGCTGCGGGCCTGGCCTAAGGCGTTCATATTGGTGCGACGGAAAAAGTAGGTTTGCACGTCCATCTGCTGGATGTTGAACTCGCCAGCCTTGATTTTTTTGTTCACCCATTGGTGGCTGGGATTAAAGCGCCGGGTGTGGCCGCACATGGCCACCAAACTTTTTTGTTGAGCGATGCGCACAACTTCATCCGCGTCTTTCCAGCTGTCAGCCAATGGAATTTCGACCTGCACGTGCTTGCCTGCCTGCAAACAAGCCAGACTTTGCGAGGCGTGCATTTGCGTGGGCGTGCACAAAATAACAGCATCCACTTCGGGCAAAGCCAGACTGTCGGCCAGGTGGGTCGTCACGTGCTGGATGCCGTACTTGGCAGCGACTTCTTGGGTTTTGGCGAGTTCGCGTCCCACCAAAGAGATTACCTCCACACCGTCAATGTTCTTGATGCCGTCCATGTGTTTGATGCCAAAGGCACCTGCGCCCGCCAGGGCGACTTTGATGGTTTTGCTCATGTCATTCTCCAAAATTTTGGGGTGTAGGAGCTTGCCTGCAAGCGATGTTTTGGATGGTTCGTAAACCACAAGCCCATCGCCAGCAGGCTGGCTCCCACGATTTCAATTGATCGCCAGCAGGCTGGCTCCTACAAGTTCAGGTATTTTCTAAAATGGCGTGACCGACAGCCGTGTTGGATGCAGGCACATGGTAAAAGCGATGGCGCAGCTTGGGGGTGGGCCCTGTCACTTGGCCGTCATTGATGTCGGACATTGCGCCGCGGGCAATCAACCACATGACCAGCTCAATGCCTTCCGAGCCTGCTTCGCGCACATAGTTGATGTGCGGTGTGTTGGCGCAGGCCACCGGGTCGTTGATCATCTGGTCCAGCCAGTGCTTGTCCCATTCGCTGTTGATCAAACCGGCGCGCGCACCCTGCAGTTGATGGCTCATGCCACCAGTACCCCAAATGTGCACGTTGATGTCTTCGTCAAAACTCTCCACCGCTTTGCGAATGGCTTGGCCCAGCTTGAAACAACGCATGCCGCTGGGCACGGGGTACTGCACCACATTGACGGCGAATGGAATCACGGGGCACGGCCATGCGCCTTTGACAGGGTCTTGCTCGCCGCACATCAAGGACAGGGGCACGGTCAAACCGTGGTCCACGTCCATCTTGTTGACGATGGTCAGGTCGAAATCTTGCTGAATCACCGATTGCGCAATGTGCGAAGCCAATGCCGGATGGCCTTGCACGACAGGGACTGGTCGAGGTCCCCAGCCTTCGTCAGCAGGGGTGAATTGTGCAGCCGTGCCAATCGCAAAGGTCGGGATCATGTCCAGACTGAACGCTGTAGCGTGGTCGTTGTAAACCAAAAAAATGACGTCGGGCTTGTTGTCCTTCATCCATTGTTTGGAAAAATCATAGCCTGCGAACAGCGGCTTCCAGTAGTCTTCTTTTGACTTGCCCAAATCCATGGCCGCACCGATCGCGGGCACATGTGAGGTGAAAACAGAGGCGGTGATTTTGGCCATGGACTTATCCCTTTTTCCCGGCAGCGCCTTGGGGTTGATTCTGTTCTTGAGCCGTGCCGTTTTCGCCGATGAAGCGATTGCCTTCGACCGAGCGACCACCACCGATCATCATGTTGCGGTACTCCTCTTCCGTCATGCCGGTCATCGAGCCCGCCATTTGCTGGAAACTCTTGCCATCGGTGGCTCCGATTTTGGCGAGAAAGTAGATGTTGCCACCAGTGCGCATGCACCAGTTCAAATCTCGCGCCAGCACGGCCTGTTTTTGTTCTTCGGTCATGGCCCACTCGTCCAGGTAAGCCCTTTCGTTGGCCTTGAACCGTTCACGGTTTTCAGCCTTCATCAGCGACATGCAAAACTGGTTGATCCAGTAGCCTTTGCGCGACTGCTCCGCATCAAAAATGATGGTGCCGGGCACATCCAGATAGGGTTTGTCTAAAGCCATTAGCGTTTCTCCTCAGGCCAATACAATCGCATCGGGTTGTCCACGAGCAGTTTGTGTTGCTTGTCTGCGGTGGTGGCGATGTGCGGAATAAAGTCCACCAGCAAGCCATCATCAGGCATGTGCTTCTTCAAATTGGGGTGCGGCCAATCGGTGCCCCACAACACGCGGTCAGGAAACTCGTCGACGATGGCTTTGGCAAAAGGCACCACGTCCGAGTAGGCGGTTTGCTCGCCGTTCAAGGCAGGTGCGCCGGTCACACTCAAGCGCTCGGGGCAAGTGACCTTGCACCACACATTGCTGTGCTCGCGCATGAACTTGAGGAACAACTGAAATTGCGGGCCATCGACCGGCAGCTTCACATCCGGCGTGCCCATGTGGTCGACCACCACCACGGTGGGTAGTCCTGTGAAAAAGTCCCACAACTCAGGCAAGTCCACCGCTTCGAAATAAATCACCACATGCCAGCCCAGCTTGGCAATGCGGCCGGCAATTTCCATCAACTCATCTTTGGGGGTGAAGTCCACCAGACGTTTGACAAAGTTAAAGCGCACACCGCGCACACCAGCGTCGTGCATGGCTTGCAACTCTTCATCGGTGACCGAGCGTTTGACGGTGGCCACTCCACGGGCCTTGCCGTTGGCGTGCAGCAAGGCGTCTACCGTGGCGCGGTTGTCCGCGCCATGGCAGCTGGCACCGACCACGATGTTGCGGGCAAAGCCCAGATGGTCGCGCAAAGCATAGAGCTGGGCTTTGGAGGCATCGCAAGGTGTGTATTTGCGCTCGGGGGCGTAAGGAAATTCCGCACCAGGGCCAAACACATGGCAGTGTGCATCGACAGCGCCTGCCGGCAATTGGAATCGGGGTTTGCTGGGACCGGTGTACCAATCAAGCCAGCCGGGGGTTTTGGTGAATTCCATGAAACTACTTTCCAAAAAATCAATCGGGTTGGATATTCGCTTCGCGCACCAGTTTGTCGTAGCGCAAGCGTTCTGAATGAATGAGGCTGGCGAACATCTCGGTACTGCCAGGCACCACTTCGCCACCCACAGCGGTCATGCGTTCACGCACCTGGGCGGTTTGCAAAGCTTTTTGCACTTCAGCATGGAGCTTTTGCACAATCGTTTTGGGCGTGGCTGCAGGAGCCACCAAACCGTACCAGACCGATGCCTCAAAACCGGGAAAACCCGACTCCGCCATGGTGGGCACCTCCGGAAAGATCGGGCTGCGCGTTGGACTCAAGACAGCCAACACTTTGAGCTTGCCACTTTTCACATGCGGCAAAGCCTCCAGCGCATTGATGGCCACCAAGGGCACTTGGCCACCGATGGTGTCGGTGATGGCTTGCGTTCCACCACGGTAAGGCACGTGCTGCAAATCGATGCCGGCCGCTTTGGCAAAGAACTCCACCGCCATGTGCGGCGTGGAGCCATTGCCGGGGCTGGCAAAGGCCACAGAATTGGCCTTGAGCTTGGCCGCCTCGATCAGCTTGGCCACCGTGGCATAAGGCACAGTGGGGTTGGCCGCAATGACGACCGGAACGCGTCCGATCATGGACACCGCCACCAGGTCCTTTTCGGCATCGAAAGGCATAGGCTTGTACAAAGCCATATTGGCGGCCAGTGCATTGGCGGCCAACATCAAGGTGTGTCCATCAGGCTCCGCGGCAATCACCGATTTAACGGCGATATTGGTGCCGGCACCGGGTTTGTTCTCGATGACAAAGGCTTGACCCAGACTGGCCGACAGGCTTTGACCCAAAGTGCGAGCCACAATGTCCACAGCGCCGCCTGCAGCGTAGCCCACCACCACTTTGACGGGTTTGCTCGGGTAGGTCTGCGCCATGACGGGCAGGCACAGTGCGGCCCATGTGACCCATGTGGCCAGCATGGCCGTACGCAAAATAGGGGTCAGCATGGCTTTGACCTCAATCGATGTATTTCAGACCAGCCTTGGCCAGGGGCTCGCGCATGTTGTACATGTCCAGCCCGAAAACGCCGGCCGCTAATTTGGCCCGTTTCTCGCCTTCATTGGCTTCACGGGCCTCGGCGGCATCCGCTACTTTTTGCGCCCACTCGGCCGGCACCACCACCACACCGTCATCATCGGCCACCACAGCGTCGCCAGGGTTGACGCTGACCCCGGCGCACACCACCGGAATGTTCACCGAGCCCAGGGTGGACTTGATGGTGCCCTTGGCACTGATGCCTTTGCTCCAGACCGGAAAGCCCATGGCGGTGAGTTCTCTGACATCACGCACACCCGCATCGATAATCAAAGCCTTGGCGCCACGTGCCATGAAGGAGGTGGCCAGCAGGTCGCCAAAAAAACCATCGCAGTTGTCGGCACTCAAGGCGGCAATCACCACATCGCCAGGTTGAATTTGCTCGGCCACCACATGCATCATCCAGTTGTCACCGGGGTGCAGCAGAACGGTCACCGCCGTGCCTGACACCAGCGCACCACTGTAGATCGGGCGCATGTAGCGCTGCATCAAACCCACTCGGCCCATGGCTTCGTGCACCGTGGCCACGCCAAAGCGGCCGAGTTTGTCGACCGCTGCTTTGTCGGCGCGGGTGATGTTGCGTTTGACGATACCGAGTGTGGTCATGGTGTTTTTTCCTTTTCAATTAGACTGGATTCCCGATCATGTCGGGCATGACATATATCAATTACCGATCACATCGGGAATGAAAAATCTGATAGCCTGTTCATGTGACTTAATGGCCTTTGGCCTTGAGTTGCGCGTCCAGGCGAGGGAACACGCGACGCGCGTTGCCTTCGTAAATCTTGAAGCGCTGCTCGTCGTTCAAAATGTCCGAGCCCTGAATGTAGCGCTTGGTGTCGTCAAAGTAATGACCTGTTTCGGGGTCAATACCGCGCACAGCACCAATCATTTCGGAAGCAAACAGAATATTTTCGACCGGTATCACCTTGGTCAAAAGGTCGATGCCGGGCTGGTGGTAAACGCAGGTGTCAAAGAAAATGTTGTTCAGCAAATGGTCTTGCAA